>JACRIK010000002.1 GCA_016235865.1 Planctomycetota bacterium
ACCCCCACCCAGGGTGAAGATTACCCCCACCCAGGGTGAAGATTACCCCCACCCAGGGTGAAGATTACCCCTACCCAGGGTGAAGATTACCCCTACCCAGGGTGAAGATTACCCCTACCCAGGGTGAAGATTACCCCCACCCAGGGATAAGATGACCCATACCCAGGGTTAAGATTACCCCCACCCAGGGTGAAGATTACCCCTACCCAGGGTGAAGATTACCCCTACCCAGGGTGAAGATTACTCCTACCCAGGGTGAAGATTACCTCCACCCAGGGTGAAGATTACCTCCGGCCAGGGTGCAGATTATCTCCGCCTCCCCTGATAGATACTCCCGTATATTGCGATGAAATTTGGTGGGATTTGGGATGGTTACCTTGCCTAATCATCTTCCGGTCGTAATTGCTCCGCTTATAGATAATTGGTCAGCCCCGTTAGAGATATTGGGTTTGATATCTGGTAAAGCAGCTCTATTTGGATGTTCCGTAGAATTTATAGGTTGTGCTCCATTAGCACGGTCGTCCCCTTATGACGACCTATCTCTAACGGGCCTTACCGGCTATTCCTGAATTATCGGTAGTTTTATAATAAAGGTGCTGCCTTGATTGGGTTGGCTGGTGACCGTGACCTCGCCTTTGAGGGTCTGGACGATATGCTTGACAATGGACAATCCCAGGCCGGTGCCGCCCATTTCCCGCGAACGGGATTTGTCCACCCGGTAGAACCGCTCAAATACCCGTGCCAGGTCTTCTCCCGGGATGCCGATGCCGTTGTCTTTGATGGATATGGTTAATCTCTGCGCATCAGCCGTCACATCAATCTCAATCTTCCCGCTTTCAGGTGTGTATTTAATGGCGTTGTCCAGCAGATTGCTGATAGCTTTCTTCAATAATTCCGCATCGGTCCGGATAGCCGGCGTATCAGACGGGATATTCTTTATAATGGTTTGTTTTTTGAGCGCGGCAAAGGGTTCCAGGTCATCCAGCACGGATTTGATGATGTCGTTTATATTACAAGGTTTATTCAATGCAATGCCTTTTTGGTATTCCAGGCGCGAGAGTTCCAGCAGGTCACGGACCAGATTGTCGAGCTGGTTAACGTTGCGGTCTATGATTCCGAGGAATTCCTGCATTTTGTCCCAATCCTCCTGGCGGCCTTCCTTTATGGTTTCGACATAACCCTTGATTAATGACAGTGGTGTGCGCAGTTCGTGCGAGGCATTGGCCACGAAGTCGCGCCTGAGGGTTTCATATTTGGCGGCCTCGGCAAAGAGTTCCTTGAGTTTGGCGTTCATCAGGTTAATGGCGTCAGCCAGCGCGCCGATTTCATCACCTGTCTTGACGGTTATCCGGCGGCTGAAATCGCCTTTGCTGATGGACTCGGCCACCGAGACCATCTCCTTGACCGGACGAACTATCCGGCTGACCAGCCAAAACCCCATAATCAGGGCAATTAGTAAGGCAAATACAAAAGTAATGCCCACGGTCTGGTAGACCTGGCCGGTGATGAGCGAGACCTGTTTTAAGGGCAGGGACACCCGGATAATCATATCGTCCGGTTTGTTGCTATCCAGGGGAATGGCCAGATATATCATATCAATCGCCAGGGTGTGGCTATAGCGGATATTTTGGCCTATCTCGTTCTGCCGGGCGCTGAGCACTTCCGGGCGGTCATTGTGGTTTTCCATGGTGGCGCGGTCATAACCGGAGTCGGCCAGGACCACGCCGGCCTTATCAATAACGGTTATCCGGGTCTGGATATCCCGGCCCAATTCGGTGATATGCCCGTTGAGTTGGTTTGGTTCCGTATGACAATCATTGATAAAGGCCCGGACCGTGTAGGCGGTGTTGGCCAGGTGCTGGCTGATTTCTTCCTGATAGGATTGTGAGAATTTATTTATGGCTACGATAGAAAGCAGCCCAAGCGAGGCGATAATCAGCACCAGATAGGTAATGATGAGTTTGCGGAACAGGCGGTTCTTGAACATGATTATTCTCTGATTAGTTTAAGCAGTTTTTTTACCTGTCGTTCTATTTCATCGCTGATGTTCCTGAAGTATTCCAGGTCTTTCCCTTTCGGGTCAGGTATGCGCCATTCAATGTAATGTTGGGCTGGAACAGCCGGACAAGCGTCGCCGCAACCCATTGAAACGACATAGTCAATCGGACCCGGCGGTATTTTATCAAAACCTTTGGATACGGCCTGGGAAATATCAATATTTTTCTCTTTCATCACCTGGATGGCCAGGGGGTCAACCAGCCCGGCCGGTTTGGAGCCGGCGCTAAAGGCCTCTATCTTATCGCCGGCCATGACCCGGGCAAAACCCTCGGCCATCTGGCTGCGGGCCGCATTGCCGATACATAAAAATAGCACTCGTTTCATTATACGGATAATTTATAGCCCACGCCCCGGACGGTCTCGATGGCCGAGCCGGACTTGCCGAGTTTCTTTCTGAGCGATGCGATATGGACGTCAATGGTCCGGTCAATGACCATGGCCTCGTCGCCCCGGCCGGCCGTAATCAGGTCGTCCCGGGAGATGACCTGGCCCCGATGGTTAACCAGATACCAGAGCAGGTTGAATTCGGTATTGGTCAAATCCACTCGCTTATTCTTAACCTCAACCGCCCGGCCTTTATAATCAATGGAGATATCATCTATTTTAAGCGTTTCTTTGAGTTTGGCCGGTTCGGACCGGCGCAGGACGGCCTTGACCCGGGCCACCATCTCGCGCGGGCTGAAGGGCTTGGTGATATAATCATCCGCGCCCAGTTCCAGGCCGATGACCTTGTCGGTCTCCTGGGCCTTGGCCGTCAGCATGACCACCGGGATACGGGCCGTTTCGGCCGCGGCTTTCAGGCGCTTGCAGACCTCCAGGCCGTCCAGCTTGGGCATCATGATATCCAGCAGAATCAGGTCCGGCTTGTGTTTCAGGGCGATGTCCAGGCCTTCAATGCCGTTCTTGGCGCCGATGACCAGATAGCCCTCCTTGGACAGGTGGTGGTCGACCAGTTTTATCAGGTCTTTCTCGTCGTCTATGACCAGAACGGTTTTCATAGTAGGATTTTCCTGCCGAATGCTAACCGGCATATCGAAATCTGATGACATCATATAATTAATCCTTTTGGCTAATCAACATAAATAAGCGCTATTACGAGAAGAGCATGACGATTTTCGTGGTCAGATAGGCAATCAGGCCGCAGCAGGGGAAGGTCAGAATCCAGGCCAGGACCATCCGGCCGGAGACGCCCCAGCGCACGGCGGACAGGCGCCGGGTGGCGCCCACGCCCATGATGGCCGTGTTTATGGTGTGGGTGGTGGACAGCGGGATGCCCAGAAAAGAGGCAATCATGATAGTGCCGGCCGCGCCGGTCTCGGCCGCGAATCCGTTGACCGGTTCCAGTTTGGTCAGCTTAAAGCCCATGGTCTTCATGATTTTCCAGCCGCCAAAGGCCGTGCCGGTGGCCATTATAAGAGAGCAGATGATAAAAATCCAGATGGGCACGTGGAATCCCTGGCTCTTGAATACCTCCATGGGAATGACGCCGCCCAGGGCCAGGGCCAGGGCGAAGACGCCGATGAATTTCTGGCCGTCGTTGCTGCCGTGGCTGAAGGCCATGAAGGCCGAGGATAGAATCTGGGCCCGGCCGAATATCTTTACGCCGGTGGAGCGCTGCAGCCGGTTAAATATCAGATAAATCAGGAGCATGATGATAAGTCCGCCGAAAAAGCCCAGGAAGGTGGAAAAGGCCAGCCCGATCAGGACCTTTTTCCAGCCGACCCAGAGCAGAACGGCCGGTCCGGCCTTGGCTAATGCGGCGCCGGCCAGACCGGCCACCAGGGCGTGCGATTCGCTGGTCGGCAGTCCGAAATACCAGGCGCCGGTGGAGAATATGATGATGCCCAGCATGGCCGCTCCGATGGTGGTCAGGTTGATGATTGAGGGGTCAACAATGCCCTTGCCGATGGTCAAGGCCACGGCCGTGCCGGTCAGCAAGACCCCGGCCATATTGAGCACCACGGTCATAAGTAATGCCTGGGCCGGTGACATAACCCGGGTCGAGACCACGGTGGCCATGGCATTGGGCGCGTCGGTCCAGCCGTTGACAAACTCGGCCCAGAGAATCAGGAGCAGAACCAGAACCAATCCGGTTGATATTTCAGGCATATTTATTCCTCCGTTTCACGGCCGGCTATCCGGCGCTACGAATATTTTAACACAATCCCTTCTATGACATTAGCCACGTCTTCACAGCGGTCTGTGGCTGATTCCAGAATCTGGTAAATTTCCTTCCATTTGATTATTTTAATTGCGTCATTGGCGGCAAAGAGATTAATCATGGCCTGATGCATCAATTTATCGCCTTCATTTTCAATGGTATTGATTTCCACGCAATGGGTAATCACCTCTTTGCTGTTACTCAGCTTTCTCAGGCAGGCTATGGCCGGGACGATAATATCGGTGGCCCGAATCAGCAGTTGGGCGAATGACTTGGCTTCGGGCGTGACAGCGTCTATCTTATAAAGGGCCAGGCGGCTGGCCGCGCCGTCTATCAGGTCGATGATGTCGTCCAGTTTGGTGCCCAGATTGTGGATATCCTCGCGGTCAATTGGGGTAACAAAGGTTTTGTTAATCATTTCAATGGTCTGGTGGGTGAGCATATCGCCCTGATGCTCGATATCCTTGATGGCCTTGACCTTGGCTTCCATATCAGCCGGGAATGAATCCAGCAGGTCAGCCAGGGCCCGGGCGCCCAGCGCCACGTTGGCGGCCGATTTCTCCAGCATTTCGAAGAACACCTTGTCTTTGTTTATCAGCGAACTAAACATATTCATTCCTTTCTTGAACATCTGGCGCCGAAAGCATTCGGGGCCACTTTATTTTCTCTGCCATAAATATAGAAAAGATGTGTTAAGGAATTATAAAGAATATATTAAATCTTGGTGAAGGGGTTTGGATGCGGCTTTAGAGCAGGAGTTGCTTTACCACTTCCCGGTCATCAAACGGTTTGACCGTGTCTTTGAATATCTGGTAGGTCGATAATTCCGGTTACACAATACCTAATCGGCTATAACCTGCCGGGCTACAGATAATTGGTCAACATCATCGGAGACCGGATATACTTGTATTCGTATTTAGTCGCCAATCCATAATCCAGCATTATCTTGTCTTCCACCTGGCTCATGACCAAGTCCTTTTGCGGACGCCGGGCCTCGATGTCTTTGGTGGTGACAAAACTCAATGCGTCACTGCCTGAGCCCCAGCCATAAGACAGGTTCAGGATTCGTTCCTCCGGATTGGCATTATCCAAAATATGCGCCAGCGGAATTAGCGACGAGGCGCTGCCGCAATCGCCGATATAAGATGTCAGGACATAGGGCATGACAATGAACATATCCAGGCCTAATTTGCCCGCGCCCATCATCGGCTGGATGCCGTTGCCCTGATGGATGGCCACATAGTTAAAGTCCTTTTTGGGGTCGAGATTGAGTTTGGCGAACAGCCGTTCCCCGGCCGGAGCCACGTGTTCCAACAATCCCCAACTGGAGATATAGCCCATCCAGCCGCCGCCTAATTGGATGTAGCGCTCGCCTTCGGTCCGGAAATAGTCAGCCAGGTCAGATGAATACGAGACAAAGCCCTCTAATTTGGCAATCAACTTATCCTTACCGATGATACAGGCAAACGCGCCGGCTGAAGCCGCGTATTCCATCTGGGTGCCGGGCGGGAAGTGGCGGTTGAGGGTATCAGTGCCGATAGCCAGGACATAGTCAGCCATGCCTGATGCCACGAATGCCGATGCCGTAATCATAGCCGAGGTGCCGGACTTGCCGGCGAACTGGATGTCATAGGCGATAATATCCTTGCGCAGGCCCAGGGCGTCCTGGACCACGGTCGCGGCCGGCTTGGTGGCATAAGGATTGGTGCCGGAGCCGAACAGCACCGCGCCGATTTGCTCGCGCTTCAGGCCGGAGCGGTCCAGGGCAATCTGCGCCGCGGCTACGGCTAATGTGATAGAGTCCTCATCAGGCATCAGCACAGCCCGTTCCCTCAAACTCATCCGGTCGAATATCTCCGGTGTGACATTGCGCCAGACCTTGTAGATGTCCTGGACGTCAATCCGGTGCTTGGGGATATATGTTCCGTAACTGACAATACCTGTTTGCATCTTTAGTCCTCTCTAATAAAACATAAACCGCAGATGAACACAGATGAACGCCGATAATATCTGTGTTTATCCATTAAGAATTTGATAAAACTAATCTTTTATATTCCAGCTTGGGTTTACCAAAGTTAAGAATCAGGCCTACATGGTATTTACTTGCCTTCAAGTAATTCAATACCTGGGCTTCGTGTAAATTTATTATTGCCTCCACCGCCTTTAATTCAACGATTACTTTGTTATCAACGATGACATCAGCAATATAATCGCCAGCCATAATTTCCTTATATTCAACTTCAATTTTCTTCTGTTGTTCTACTTTTAGGCATCGTTGTTTCAGTTCATACACCAAAGGCCTTTCATACATCTTTTCTGAGAAACCGCACCCCAAAATATTGTGGACCTCAAATGCCGCATTCAGTATCTTAGAGGTTATATCCTTATGTTCAAATCTATTATTTTCCGCCATAAGTATAGATATACGCAGATAATTTATCTGTGTTTATCTGCGTTCGCTATCGCGGTCTCTGCTGAGTTCATCTGTGGTTTAAAGTTACCATTCTTTTCCGGAATGGTCAAATAATATCAAATTCCCATTTGTCCTGATTTTCTTTGAGTTATTTGGCCTTTTATGGTAATATACCTCTATGAAACGGCTCATCTTATTGGCACACGACAAGAAGGACGAACGGGAATATTACCGAAATCTCCTCTGTGAAAGTGAGCGCGGTTACGAGGTGGACACGGCCTCCTGCGGCGAGGAAGCCATAGCCAAGGCGGCCAAGCACGAATACGGCGTGATTATCCTGGATGTGCTCATGCCCAACACCCGGGTGGACGAGTCAGCCGGACGGTGCAACCAGTTAGGCGGCATCTACGCCCTGGAGAAGATTCGCCAGTTAAAGCCCTGGGTACCGGTGATTATGTTCAGTTACAAGGAACTGAGCGACGAGATTATGGACCAGGCCCGGGCATTGAATATATTCGATTACTTAGTCCGCTACCATTCGCACAGCGACCTGAAGCTGGTTACCCGGGTTAATAACGCCGAGGAGATTTATCTGGAGCGCAAGAAGTCGCTGGCCGAGCATTCCGAGATTATCTATAAGAGCAGCCGGATGGAATCAGCGGTCCTGAAGGCGCGCACCGTGGCCAGGTCCGATACGCCGGTGCTGATTCTGGGCGAGACCGGGGTAGGTAAGGAACTGATTGCCGATGAGATTTATAAAGCCAGCCCGCGCAATGGCAAGCCGTTCCTGCAGATGAATTGCGCGGCCATACCCGAAACCCTGATTGAGAGCGAAATCTTCGGCCACGAGCAGGGCTCGTTTACCGGCGCTATCAGCAAACGCCGGGGACTGCTGGAACTGTCCGACAAAGGCGTGCTGTTCCTGGACGAAATCGGCGATATGGCCCTGTCCACCCAGGCCAAGCTGTTGCGGGCGATTGAGGAGCAGGAATTCCGGCCGGTGGGCAGTGAAAAGACACTCAAGGTGGATGTCCGGATTATCTGTGCCACCAACAAGAACCTGGAAGAGATGGTCCGCAAGGAGCAGTTCCGGGACGACCTCTATTACCGCATCTGCAATGATAAGATTATGATTCCGCCGTTGCGGGAACGGACTGAGGATATCGGCCCGCTGGTTGAGGCGTTTACCAATGAGTTCAACCGGAAATACCACCGCCAGATTAAGGTGGATGCCAAGGTGGTTAAGCGGCTGGAATCATACCCGCTGCCGGGCAATGTCCGGGAATTAAAGAGCATCATCTTTGCCGGGCTGTCCCGTTTATACCGCAATGAAGAGACGCTGACCGAGAACCATCTGGAATGCCGCATCTTCACCGACGAGGCCGTTAAAATGGTCTGCGATACCGGTCTTATCCCGGAGAATAAATTGCAAGAGCAGGTCTCGCTGGGCTGTATTGACTTGGATAAATTCGTGGATGACATCCGAGAAAGGTGCGTCCGGATAGCCCTGGAAAAGAGTAATCATAACGCGGAAAAGGCCGCCCAACTCCTCAAGATTAATCCGCATACGCTGAGGAGATGGGTTCGGGAGGATAAAGGCGATGCGAAACCAGAACCACAGATTAACACAGATTAACACAGATGGAAAAGATTATCCGTGTTTATCAGCGTGTATCTGCGGTTATAATTTTGCACGAATTGTGCAGGAATGCACGGGAAAACAGGCAGTTATGAGTTATAAGTTATGAATTATGAAGCGGGAAAGATGCTATAACCCCAATAGATTTAAGGGCTTAATTCATAACTCATAATTAATAACTGATAATTACCGTTTTGGCATGGTATTTGCTATTTATCTGACTGTTAGGCTAGATGCAGCCGAAGGCGGCTCGGGACGTTACAGTCAGTTATCCCGACGAATGTCGGGATATAGAGTAAGCAGATTAAGCGGAGTAGACGGATTAAGCAGATTCATTGAGTCGGTAAAAGGTGATATTTATGCCATTAGAAGAAATCCTTAATAACAATCAGGAGTTCTTGAAGAGCCGGACATTTACTGATACAGAATACCAGCATACTGCCAAACCGCGCAAGCATTGGGCTATCGTGACCTGTATGAGCTCTAATCTGGTGGGTTTTATCCATCAGGCATTGGGTTTCAAGCGGGGCGATGCGGTTTTTATCCAGAACGCCGGCAATACCATTACGCCTTATGATAACAGCATCATTCGCTCTCTGGCTGTGGCTATCTATACGCTGGATGTCAAGGAAGTAGCAATCATCGGGCATACTAATTGTGGGATGAAGATGGATGTGGCGCCTCTGACCGATGCCTTTGCCAAATACGGCAAGACCCGGGAGATGTTCAAGGATGTGGATTTGAGGGAATGGTTTGGATTGATACCAGGCGAGGAGATAAATATCCGCAAGGTGGTTGATGCCATCAAGCAATCGCCGTTTATTCCTCAGGAGATTCTGGTTTACGGTCTGATGATTGACAGCAAGGGCCAGATAAAAGAGGTTTACCGGCATCAGCAGATGGCTTCAACCGCGCCGGCTGCTAAGGTGACGGTTGAATCTCTGATTCCGGTGGCAGAAGAGGTAAAACAACCGGTTAAACCAACGCAGAGGCCAGCGCAGCCGCCCCAAAAGACGGCCGAGCAAAAACGTAGCAGTAAGAACGACGCCTACGAGGATTTTCTAAAGAGAACCGGCAAGGATTTTCTTAGATATACGAAGGACACCAAACCACCTGAAAGAAGATAAGGATAGAACTTTTGCGAAATGACTCTTCTGTCATTGCGAGCGACTTTAGGAGCGTGGCAATCCTTATTTATGTGGCAAGCATGAGATTGCTTCGTCGCTTTGCTCCTCGCAATGACAGACGGGATATCGCAGAAGTTTAGCAAGGAGATAATATATGACAATGCTGGAAATGGTTTTTGTCGGGTGCTTTTTCCTGGGCCTGGCATATGCCGTAATTTCCTCAATCTTCGGCGGTATTTTTGGCGGGGCTGAGGGCGGCGGGGAAGGCGGGGCCGAGGGCGGGCACTTTGATATTGACCACGATATTGTCGGGCATGTAGATACCGACGGCAGTTCAGATACCGGCACGATTCATTTCTCGCCTTTAAGTCCGGTAGTGGTGGCGATGTTTATTACGGCCTTCGGCGCTATGGGCATGATTTGCCTGAAGGTGTTCAAATGGTCGCCTTATCCGAGCATGGCTATTGCGGTATTGACCGGACTGGTCATAGCTACTGTTACGTTCATTATTTTTACCATGCTTTTCAAGGCCACCCAGGGAAGCAGTGAGGCAATATTAACCGACATTGTCGGCAAGGAAGTCGAGGTGATTACCACCATCCCGGCAGATGGGCTGGGCGAGGTGGCTTATGTCTCCAGAGGGACGCGTTACACGGCCTCGGCCCGGGCCGCCCATAAGAACGAGATAAAATCACATTCGGTGGTAACGGTGGAAAAGATAGTCGGAAATACGTTTTACGTTAAGCCCACGGAAGGGGCGAAGGTATTATAATATTTTTAATAATAAGCCCCGATATTCATCGGGGTTAAGAGCCGGTCCCTGACGGGACCCACTGGGTCTCTGTGAGACTCCCTGTGGTCGTAACGACCACAGGTTTAACCGGCTCTAAGAGAAGGGGAGGAATAATATGGAAGGATATGGCTGGATGGCCTTCGGGAGCGTTGCGGTAGTAATCGTCCTGATAATCCTATTAAGGATGTATGCCAATCGCTATACCAAGGTCGGACCGAATGAGGTCATGGTAATTTCCGGACGACAGCATCGCACGATGGATGGCCGGCCTGTGGGTTTCAGGATAGTCAAGGGCGGCGGCACGTTTGTCTGGCCGATATTTGAAAAGGCCGACATACTTTCTTTAGAGTTGCTGACTTTGGATGTCAGGTTAAAAGAGGTCTATACGATTACCGGCGTGTCTGTTAACGTGGACGGCGTAGCCCAGGTCAAGATTAAAGGCGAAGACCAGTCCATTCGGACCGCGGCGGAACGGTTTTTGGGCCGGAGCGAGGAAGAAATAAAGATGATTGCCTTGCAGACCGTGGAAGGCCATCTGCGTGGCATCGTCGGCACGCTGACCATAGAAGATATCTACAAAAACCGGGATGCCTTTGCCCAGAAGGTCCAGGAAGTATCGGCCGGAGACCTGGCCAATATGGGGCTGAGCATAGATTCGTTTACCCTGCGCGATATCAAGGATGACCACGGGTATTTGGAGGCATTAGGCAAGCCGAGAGTGGCCCAGGTCAAGCGGGATGCCACGATTGCCCAGGCCGAGGCAGACCGTGACGCCCTTATCAAGAGTTCACAGGCCAACCAGGCCGGACAGGAGGCGAAATTCGCCGCTGATACCAAGGTGGCTGAGGCAAACCAGACTTTTGAAGTCAAGCGCGCCGGGTATCAAGTGAATATTAACCGGCAAAAGGCCGAGGCCGATCTGGCTTATGACCTGCAGAAATACAAGACCAATCAAGCGGTCAAGGCCGAAGAAATCCAGGTCATGGTGGTGGAAAAGGAACGGATGATTGACGTCCAGGAAAAGGAAATCAGCCGTAAGCAGAAGGAACTGGAAGCCACTATTTCCCGGCCGGCTGACGCCGAGAAATACCGGATTGAGACCCTGGCTAATGCCCAGAGATTCAAACTGATAACCGAGGCCGAAGGCCAGGCCAACGCCACCAAAAATATCGGTATCGGCGAATCAGAGGCCACCCGCGCCAAGGGTTTAGCCAGCGCGGATGTTATTAAGGCCACCGGATTCTCCGAAGCCGAGGCCATGGCTAAGAAAGCCGATTCCTGGAAGGCGTATAATGAAGCGGCGGTTATCCAAATGGTGATTGAAAGACTGCCTGAGATTGCCCGGGCCATTGCCGAACCGCTGACCAAAACCGAGAAAATTGTGGTTATCAATCAAGGGGGCGACTCGGCTGGCGCAAATAAGGTTACCAAGGATGTCACCAATATCATCGCCCAATTGCCGCCGATACTGGAATCGCTGACCGGGTTAAAGCTGGAAGAGCTGATTAAGAAGATTCCGCAACTGGGCACCCTTAAGCAGGGTGAGGAAAAGAGGAAATAGTTTACTAAATAGGAATAGCCCCTGCCCCGAATGTTTTCGGGGCGGGGGTTTTTTTATTCTATATTAAATCCTGTCAGAGTGCCGTCCGCAGTTTCCCACTTAATATCCACGCTTGTTACCCTGGCCGAGTCCGGGCCCTGTTGGCACCATTTTACCATTTCATCTATTTTGTCTTTCGGGCCTTCAAAGACGGTTTCCACCTGGCCGTTGGCGAGGTTCCTGACCCAGCCGGTTAAGCCTAGCTTATGAGCGGTTTCAAAGGTATAATGCCGGAAGAATACGCCCTGGACTATGCCGGAGATGTGTAAATGAGCCCGGACTTTATTCATATTATGGACTAGCTTATTAACAACCCCCTTACCCCCTTTGTTAAGGGGGAATATGGGAATCTAATCAGTGGAATCTGTGTCATCTGTGGTTCCGAAGAGCTTCAGCCATTTGGGCACATCAGCCGGTTTTAGGCCGGTGAATTTCTCAATTGGGTCTTCCTTTATGTCTGTAGAGATATCTTTGTCTTTGAGCAACAGTTCTACGGCAAATTCCTGCGATGAGATAATCTTGACCCGCTTATTTCTGAGCGTTTCTGCCAGGGCCCGGTCTGATGTGACCGCGCATACATCAGAGCGGCGGGGTTTATCCTGGATATATTCTGATACCAGGTTGATAATATGCTCATCAGCCGTGGTTCTGCCCGGGGAAAACACCACTCTGACATTGCCGGATTCCCTTTCCTGCGGGTAATGACTGACGGTCTTATCGCCGTCAAAGACCACGATGATGCGGTATTTCTTCTTTATATTGTAGGATTTGAGTTGTGCCACGAGATTGTCGCGCAGGGTTTCCAGCTGGTTGGGCTTTATGTTGTCAGACAAGTTAAGCCCGCTAAAAAGCAGATTATATCCGTCAATTAACAGAATCATTATAGATTCAGGATGCGTTGGATATCATTAAAAAATGTGAAGGCGACCAGCAATAAAAGGATAAATAGGCCGGCATATTGGGCAATCGCCTGGGCCTTGATACTGACCGGCGAGCCCTTTATCCTTTCAACAAAGCAAAAGACAATCGTGCCGCCGTCCAAAACCGGGATAGGTAGGAGATTAAGGATAGCCAGGTTGATGCTGATAAGGGCCAGGAGCCAGAGAAAATCACCCGCGCCTTCCTGGGCCATCCGATAAGAAACCTGGATGATGCCAATCGGTCCGGCCAGGCCTTTTACCGATTCTTCTCCCTGGAAGAGTTTCCTTATCATCTGGTAGGTTAAGAGTCCCAAATCCAGCGTTTCATTAGCGCCTTCAACGACGGCTGAAACAAGAGAGTATCTGGTAACGACTCGCTTGAATTTTAACCCGAGTCCCAGGTCTCCCTTGGCGGTTGGCGTGGGGGTAAGGGTAAACGTTTGTCTGGTTGAGGTCGGCGCCGCCTTGAGCACCGTGATTTCTATCGGAACGCCGCCGGTTTTATGCACGAATGCCTGCAAATCTGATAAATCTGAGATACCGGTTTTTACTTGTCTGCCGTTCTTGTCCTGCGCCTTTGCCTGGACAATCCGGTCTCCGTAAGCCAGGCCGAGTCCGGCTAAAGCAGAACCGTCTTTCACTTCGCCTATTTCATTGGTAAATCCGCCGGATATGCCGATGAATCCCTTGCCGCCCTTGTCCGCATCAACCATGACATTCATAAGCAGGGTTTCATCCTTGGAGAACCAGTGTTCCCTTATGACGGTTAGTTTTAGCTCTTTGCCGGCTGAGGTCGTGACGACATCGGTAAATTTATTCCAGAACTTTAGCGGCTCAGTATTGATGACGGTTATCCGGTCGCCTTTCTTGAGTCCGGCCTTTGCCGCTGGGCCGTCTTTGGTCACTCCGGAGATTACCACCGGTATGATTCCTTCGATACCGATATCATAAAAAGGCTTCGGCGTAGCGGTGACGGTTTTTATCTCGCCGTTTGGCGTGCGGATTTTTATGGCGGTCGGCAGTCCGGCCCTTTGCGAGATAGCCGCGGATATTTCGCTGGCGGATAAGGTCACCTCGCAGTTGACCTCCAGTATTTCATCGTTGGGTTTCAGCCCGGCTGTTTCAGCCGGCGAGCCCTGGGAGACGGATTCAACAATGTTGCTGGGCGGCAGGACGCCCATGCCCGTAGAGCCCCTGGCGATAATATCTACGATAACCTCCTGGCCGTTTCTGTTTACTTTTAGTTTAAGAGGGGTATTTATGGGAGTCCGGACAATATTGCGGAGGTAGTCATTCTGGCTCTTGACCGGATATTCCGAATCCCGGCCTTCAGGCGAGGTCTTGATGACGGACCGGATAATATCGCCTTTTTGGAGCGAGCTGTTGGCCTCGCTTGAGCCGGGCCGGATTGCGCCGACCGACGGAGACATCAGGGTTACGCCGATAAGATAGGCGATGATGCAGAAAGGGAAGGCGAATATGAAGTTCATCAAAGCGCCGGCCACCAGGACCTTGGCCCGGGTCAGGGGCGGCTTGGATGACATCTCGTCGGGAGCGCCCTTGGTGTCCGGGGAACTCATAAATTCCCCGGCCGGCTTGACAAAACCGCCCAGGGGTATCAGGGCGATGCGGTATTCGGTCCCGCCTCTGGTTATTTTCCAGAGCGGCGGTCCGAATCCGATGGAAAATACCTCTATTCTGATGCCGGCCCGCCGGGCCACGATAAAATGCCCGAGTTCGTGCAGGAAGATGATGATGCCTAATCCCAGCAATACCATGATAATACCCTGGGAAGTGCTTAAAAATTCGGTCATTATTTTACGCTCCTCTTAGACCCAGCGTTTGTCTTTTTCCGGCAGATAAGCGCGGGGTTATGTTCATTAGTTGTTTTCTGGCCCATTGGTCTGCCATGGCGATATTATTCAAGGTGGCTTTAAGCGGTTTATATGCTTTTAGCACCCGGCTGACCAGTTTAGTAATATCGGTAAAAGCCGCCTTTTTCTGCAGGAATAATTTAACGGCCTCTTCGTTGGCAGCATTCAGGACTGCGCCGGTAGTGCCGCCCCGGCGGATGGCTTCATAGCCGAGCAACAATGCCGGGAATCGTTTGGTGTCCGGCGGGAAGAATGTATGCGCCTGAGAGAAATCCAGCGGTTTTACCTGGGAAGGCACCCGGTTGGGATGGGTTAAGGCATACTGGATAGGCAGTTTCATATCCGGATTGTTCATCTGGGCGATTACCGAACCGTCCGTAAATTCCACCATGGCGTGGATGATGGACTGGGGATGGATAACCACGGATATTTTATCAGCCGGCAGGTTGAACAGGTGGTGCGCCTCGATTATTTCCAGGGCTTTATTCATCAGAGTGGCAGAATCAACCGTGATCTTCGGGCCCATCTTGTAAGTCGGGTGGTTCAGGGCCTGGGCCGGCGTGACCTTGCCCAGTTGCTTTCTGGATAGTTTATAAAAAGGCCCGCCTGAGGCCGTCAGGATAATCCGCTTGACCTGATGGTCAGGCGTTTGCTGATTATGAAGTATCTGGAATAGACCGCTGTGCTCGCTGTCAACCGGGATTATTTTGTTAAATGCCTTAAGGGTTTTGAGTAATTCACCGGCCATGACCAATGACTCCTTATTGGCCAGCGCCACGGTTTTACGGGCTTGGAGCGCCCAGAGGGTCGGGTAAAGCCCTTCGGCGCCGGAGATAGCCGAGATGACGATATCAACATCAGGCGCGCACACGGCTTTCTTTATTTCCTGATTGCCATAGAGAATCTTAGTGCGGCCGGCGGGCAGTGATTTTCTTAACTTGGTATAAGCCGAATAATCGCTCATAATGACGACCGGCGGCTTGAATTGTTTTATCTGCTTAAGAGTGACCTGCCAGTTTGAGTTGCTGGCCAGAGCCTTGATATTAAATCGATACACGGTGTTTTTGTTGAGATGCTCAATGGCGGCCAGGGCATTCCGTCCGATGGAGCCGGATGCGCCGAGGATGACTACGTTTTTCATAATATAATCTGATATGCCCGGACATCGTTTTCCTTGCCTTTGAGTTGCACCAGGCCCAAGTCCTTTGCCTTGATGCCGTGGGGTTGGATAGCCTTATAGGTATTTTCGCCGATGACAATCTGGTTGGCCTGGCCGAATTGGTTAAGCCGGCTGGCGATATTGACGGTATCACCTAAAACCGTGTATTCAATTCGTTTCTTAGAGCCGATGTTGCCGGCTACGACCAGTCCGGTATTGACGCCGATACGGATATTATAAGGCAGTTTAGTAGTGGATGATTGCTCGGATAATGTCTGGATAATCTTCATTGCGCAGCGGCTGGCGTTGATAGCGTGGTCTTGGCTTTCAACCGGCGCGCCGAATATGGCCATAATGGCATCGCCGATATATTTGTTAACGCTGCCTTTATGCTCGAAGACAATCTGTGTGGCGGTCTCGAAGAACTCATTGAGCATTTGTGCAATCTCAGCCGGCGGCAATTTCTCGGATAGGGTGGTGAAATTCTGGACGTCGGCAAATATAACCGTTATTTCCTTTTCCTCGGCCGCAAAGTCGGCGCTACCTTTGGAGATAATCAATTCCACGATATCCGGCGAGTGGTAACGTTCAAGATTTGTCCGCAAAAGCGCTTCCTTGTGCAGGTTGCTGTAAAGCTCGTCCTGCTTGATTCGGATGGCAATCTGGTTGGCAATGGCGCTTAATAAATCGATGTCATCATTGGTAAAAGAGTGGGAAAAGACCTGGTTGTCTACATAGATTGCGCCGAAGACATCTTGTTTTTCCCAGAGCGGGACGCACAGGGCAGAACGGATATTCTGCTGGGCAATGGACATCCCGGCCGAGAAACGCGAATCCGCCATGGCATCGGTAGTGATAATCGAAACCTTATCAGTAATTACTTTATTGATAATGGTATGTGATACGGTAATATGTTCCTTTAAATCCTTTTGGGAACGGATACGGCTGAGTTTCGGAATGAGTTGCCCCGTGGTTTTGTCTGTGAGCATTATGATACCTCGTTCGGCTTTGATGGAATCGAAGATGGAATACATCGCTACATCAAGGACTTCGTTTAAGGTGGTGGCAGAAGAAACGGCTTTGCCCAACTGGTAGAGGATGAAGAATTTCTTGCTCCCCTTTTTATCTTCCAAGTCAATGTTAAATGGAGCGGCTGCCAGGGATTGGCCGGCATCCTGCATCTCTTTTATATTAAGCCGGTATTCCATAGGGATTTCATTTAAACCTTTGACGATATCGCTGGAAGCGGCGGAAGATGACGCGGGCTGCTGAGCGGAAGAATCCTTGAATATTATAGTGGTCATTCCGACCTGGATTTCGTCGTTATTTTTCAAGGCCGCAGTGGTGACATTTTTCTTGTTGAGAATTGTGCCGTTGGAGCTGTGTAAGTCGGTAAGGACATACTGTTCGCCGTCTTTTTTGATTTCACAATGTTGGCGCGAAGCCAGTCCGTCCGGGATTTCCAGGTCATTACCCATTATCCCGCGGCCCAGGACCAAGCGGGGCTTGGTGATGATGAATTCCTTTATCACCTTATCGTTCTTTTTTAGTATTAGAGATGGCATGGAGAAATTATATATTATGGTGTTTCACAAGTCAATTAATGTTTGACAAATATAGCGTCGTTGGCTATAAAAAAGGCATGGTGAAAATATTAGCGCCGATTGTATATGCTATTTTTGGATTTTTCCTAATCGGATGTTCTATTTCTTATCGTGATAAAACGCCTAAGCAGAATTTATCTGAGATAGAGATAAAGAAAAGCACAATGGTTTCTTTTAAAAAGGTAAAAACCGCTGATAACACGATTATCGGTTACCTGGAGGAAACGGAAAATACTGTCGCCAGCCCCAATTCGCCAAGTGGCCGGGAATCAATAAAAATATTTTATGTTTATGATAAGGATTTTAATAAAATCGGTTTTATGACCGGACAGGGGGCGGTTTCAGTATATCAATATACGGCTAAAGGCACTATCACCAAGGTGGTTACCGGCATGATTTATACTGTTGAAACAGGCAACAGGAGTCTTTTATCATACGGCGGTGCTATTTACTATGAAGATTTTGAGCCGGCGCCGATTTGGCATGACAAGCGATGACCCCGTCATTCGACGGGATAACTGGCTGTAATTCCGATAGCCATCGGGACTAACAGCCAGTAACCGGAATTATTTCCCAATAATCTGGCGGGCAATGACCAGCCGTTGGATTTCAGATGTGCCTTCGCCTATCTCGCAGAGTTTGGCATCGCGATAGAAACGCTCCACTTCGTACTCTGTAGTATAACCATAGCCGCCCAATATTTGGATGGCATTTTTGGTTGCCCGCATGGCCACTTCTGAGGCATAGAGTTTTGCCATAGATGATTCTTTGACAAATGGAAGTCCGTGAGCGGCTTTTTGGGCCGCGTCATAAACCAGAAATCTGGCCGCGGTTATTTCAGTTTCCATGTCAGCTATCATGTTCTGGATGGCCTGGAATTTGGCAATGGGCTGTCCGAATTGTTTTCTCTCTTTGGCATAGACGATGGCCCGGTCAAACGCGCCCTGAGCCAATCCCAAAGCCAGCGCGCCGATGGAAATCCGGCCTTCCTCAAGAGTGCGCATCATATATTTAAACCCTTCACCTGGGCTACCCAGGAGGTTTTCTGCCGGGATCAGGCAATCTTCGAATACCAGTTCACCCGTGTCAGAGGCGCGTAATCCCAGTTTGTCCTCGGGTTTGGTATTGGAGAACCCTTTAAATCCGCGCTCTACGATAAAAAGAGATATTTCGTTGTCCAGTTTGGCCGCCACTACAAAGGTATGGCCGACATTGGCATTGGTAATAAGCATTTTAGCGCCGTTCAAGATAAAACCCTGTTTGGTTTGTGTCGCGGTAGTTTTAATGCCGTGGACATCCGAACCGGCTTCAGGCTCAGTCAGCCCCATGCCGCCGATCTTTTCGCCCTTGGCCAAAGGAATAAGATATTTCTTCTTCTGTTCTTCATTGCCGAAGAGATAAATGGGGTTTGAGCCCAGAGAGGTGTGGGCGGCCAGGGTTATGGAGGTCGAGCCGCAGGCCCGGGCTAATTCCTCAACGGCAATGATATAGCTTAATTTATCAGCGCCGGCGCCGCCGTATTTTTCCGGGAACGGAATGCCCATTAGGGAAAGTTCGGCCATCTTGCGGATATTGTCCCAGGGGAATTCCTTGGACTGGTCATATTTCTTTGCCCGGGGCGCGACCAATTCGACGGCGAAATCTCGAACCGTCTGCTGTATCAATTTATGCTCTTCAGTCAGGTTAAACATATTTGTTTAAGGGTAAATTTTATATAACATTCTGGGGAAGGGGATGCATTCCCGGATGTGTTCCCGGCCGCATATCCAGGCCACGGTCCGCTCCACGCCTAGGCCAAAACCGCCGTGCGGAACGGAACCGTATCTTCGCAAATCCAGGTACCATTCATAAGCCGCTTTGGGCAGTTTATGTTCGGCGATTTTCCGCTCCAAAATCTCAAGGTTGTCTTCACGCTGGCCGCCGCCGATAATCTCGCCGTAACCTTCCGGCGCAATCATATCCGCGCACAGGGCCAAATCCGGATTATCCGGGTCCGCTTTCATATAAAAGGCCTTGACGGCCATCGGGAATCTATGGATTAGTACCGGTTTATCAAAACGCGTTCCGATAAACTCCTCTTCAGGAGCCCCCAGGTCATTGCCTTTCTTGAACGGATGATTTTCCTTTTCAAACCGGGATACCATTTCATTATATGAGATACGGGGGAATGGCGCGATAATCTTTTCCAATACCTTGGTGTCTCTTTCTAATATTTTCAGTTGCTCCTGGCATTTTTCTAAGACGCGTTGGACAATAAAACAGGTTAACCCTTCTGATAAATCCATAACATCGTCCAGTGTGGCATAGGCGATTTCCGGTTCCACCATCCAGAATTCCATAAGATGTTTGCGGGTCTTGGATTTCTCCGCCCTGAAAGTTGGGCCAAAGCAATAGACCCGGCCCAGGGCCATGGCGGTTGCCTCATTGTAGAGCTGGCCGCTTTGTGAAAGATAGGCCTTGTCATCAAAGTAGTTTACCTCAAACAGGGTAGTGGTTCCTTCGCAGGCTGAGGGGGTAAGGATTGGGGTGTCAACCAGGATAAACCCTCGGTCATCAAAGAAATCGCGGATGGCCTTGATAATCTGGGCTCGGCACTGGAGAAGCGCAGCCTGCTTGCGTGAACGCAGCCAGAGATGACGTTGCTCCATCAAGAATCCCACGCCGTGTGCCTGTAGTGCAATCGGGTAGGCCTGGGCAATATGGATTATTTTTACCTCGGATAGGGTAAGTTCCACCCCGCCCGGAGCCCGCTTATCCTCGCGCACTGTGCCAACGATGATGAGCGAGGACTCCTGTGTAATTTTTTCCGCTTCTTTAAATCGTTCTTGTTCGATATCTTTTTCTGATGCAACAGCCTGGACAATGCCGGTGCCGTCGCGCACCTGTAAGAAGAGGATTTTACCGCTGGAGCGCAGGTTATACAGCCAGCCTTTGATGGTAACTGATTGGCCGATCAGGTTCTTTAATTCTGAAATATACGCCATAGAGATGAATATAAATTATAAATTTACTAAAAGGTCAAGAGAAATGAATCATTTTATCGGCATTATTCAGGGAGCGACAGGAAATATTTATTGACAGCGCCGAATTTGTTTGATACTGTTGCGATTACAGGAGAATTGAGTATGACACAAAAGACGATATATTTAGATAACTCGGCAACTACCCGGGTGCGGCCGGAAGTAATTGAAGCAATGAGGCCGTATCTTGACGAATTCTATGCCAATCCCTCAAGCTTGCACCAGAAGGGGCGTGAAGCGCGGCTATCAATAGAAAAAGCCCGTGAACAAGTTGCAGATTTACTTGGCGCTGATCCCAAGGAAATTATTTTTACCAGCGGCGGAACCGAATCGGATAATTTAGCCGTTTTTGGCACGGCATATGCTAATCGCTCTAAAGGCAATCATATTATTACCTCGCAGATAGAGCATCATGCGGTTTTGAATTCCTGCCACCAACTGGAAAAGCAGGGATTTGCCGTTACTTACTTGCCTGTTGATGGCCAAGGCACGGTACTCGTAAAGGAATTAGAAAAGGCTATTAGGAAGGAAACCATTCTTGTCACGATAATGCACTCCAATAATGAAGTCGGGACGATACAGCCGTTGGATGAAATTTCCCGGCTATGCGTTTCTCAAGGAGTGTTTCTGCATACTGATGCGGTTCAATCCGTTGGCAAAATTAGGTTCAATCTTCAGAAGAGCAATATAAATCTTTTATCGCTTACCGCCCATAAGTTCTACGGCCCCAAGGGGGTGGGTGTCTTATATGTCCGTAAAGGGGCAAGAATTAGTCCGCTTCAGGTTGGCGGTCATCATGAATTCCGCAAAAGAGCCGGTACCGAAAATACGCCCGGTATTATCGGGCTGTCAAAAGCCATGGAATTGGTTTATAAGGAAATGGATACAACCAATAAACGGATGATAGAATTGAGAAACAGATTGAAGGATGGGCTTTCTGATAAAGTTGATGAAATTAAAGTTAACGGTAATTTGGAAAAAGGATTGCCTCATATCTTAAATGTGTCTTTTAAGTATGTAGAGGGCGAGTCAATCTTGCTTAATCTGGATGGTTCGGGGATTTGTGTTTCCTCAGGTTCGGCCTGCACTTCAGAAAGCTTAGAGCCCTCTCACGTGCTTGCGGCGATGGGCGTGCCGGTAGAAATAGCGCACGGTTCTATCAGGTTTTCCCTGGGCAGGGAAACCACAAAGGAAGAGATAGATTTTACGACAGGGACAGTAGCGAAAGTGATAAAGAGGTTACGAGAGATGTCGCCGCTGTATAAAAAGCAGAGGACATAATAACAGATGGTTTATGATATTATAATAGTTGGCGGAGGTCCGGCTGGTTTGACCGCGGGAATCTATGCTACTAGGGCGTTAATGAAGACTTTGCTTATGGAGAGAATAGCGCCAGGCGGCCTAGTCATCACTACCGAAAAAGTGGAAAATTTCCCGGGTTTTGCTGAGGGGGTTAATGGTTACGAGTTGATGGAACAGATGATAAAGCAGGCTGGTAAATTCGGATTGGAGACAATATCGGAAGAAGTGATAAGCATTAGCCAAAAAGATAATATTTTTTATATCAAGACGGCATCACGGGAATATCAGGCGTTAAGCGTGATTATTGCCAGCGGAACGATTTATCGCAATTTGGGCGTGGAGAAGGAGCAGGCATTCATAGGACGTGGGATTTCATATTGTGCCACATGCGATGCTCCTTTATTCAGGAATAAAGAGGTGGTGGTGGTGGGTGGCGGCGATGCAGCGATTGAGGAATCGTTATTTTTGACCAAGTTTGTCAGTAAGGTTTACTTGGTTCATCGCAGGGATAAATTACGAGCCAGTGCCATTTTGCAGGAACGGACTAAACAGAATCCCAAAATAGAATTTATCTGGAATTCCGTAATTAGCAGGATATACGGGAATGATAAGATAGGGAAAGTTACTATAAAAAATGTTTTTGATAACAGTGAACGTGAGTTAAATATTGACGGAATATTTGTATTTATCGGTTTTGTGCCGAACACTGGCTTCCTTGATAGTTTTGTAGAACTAGATAAAGAAGGATATGTGGTTACAGATTCTGGGATGAAGACCTCCCGTGAAGGAATGTTTGCCGCCGGAGATGTGCGCAGTAACACACTCAGGCAGATCATTACCGCTTGTGGCGATGGGGCTCGAGCTGCGATTTCAGCGCAACACTTTGTTGAGAACCTTAAAGCCACCAGATACAAGTCCTGATATTGTATGCATCAAGCTCTGTATTTTGAGCAATTAGACACCAAAAAAGTCAGGTGTCAACTCTGTCCTCATAATTGTATTATATCTGACGGTAAAATCGGTATCTGCAGGCAACGAAGGAATGTAGGTGGTATTTTATATTCCCTGAATTATGGTGGGGTAGTTTCCGTCAACCTTGACCCGATGGAAAAGAAGCCGCTATATCATTTTTATCCCGGAGAAAAAATCTTGTCTATTGGAACGAATGGATGTAATTTGAGTTGCCAATTCTGCCAAAACTGGTCAATATCACAGGAAGATAGTTTGGCTATAAATACATCCCCGGATGAAATAATAAAATTAGCCAAGCGTTATAAGACGAAATTTATTGCTTACACCTACAATGAACCTTTTATCTGGTATGAATATGTTCTGGATACGGCAAAGCTAGCGAAATCAAAGGGGTTGATAAATGTTTTGGTAACTAATGGTTATGTTAATCCGGGGCCGCTAAATGAAATACTGCCTTATATTTCAGCGATGAATATAGACATAAAGAGCATTAAAGATGATTTTTATCGCAAATTATGCAAGGCAAAATTAGGACCGGTGTTGGAAAGTGCTAAAGCAGCCCGGGGAAAAGTCCACGTTGAAATTACCAATTTGGTTATTACAGGTGAGAATGATAAGGCAGATGAATTGGATGGCGCCTCCAAATGGATTGCGGATAATTTAGGCCGTGATACACCGCTGCACTTTTCGGCCTATTTCCCGTCATATAAATTAGATAATCCAACTACTACTACTGAAACGCTTCTTAAGGCATACCAAATCGCCAGAAAATATCTATATTTCGTGTACCTCGGTAATGTAACGGGAATTGAAAAGGGACGAGATACAGTTTGCTACAAATGTGATAATAAATTAGTGGAAAGAACAGGATATCAGATACGAATATCAGGATTAACGTCTAGTGGACAGTGTAGCCAATGTGGTAACAGGAATAATATAAAATTATCAAGTGATTGATTAAATGGGGCGTTTTACATGGCGCCGTTTCACTAACCGATAGCCGATTAGTAATAATCCCGCACCGATAACCAATATTAATACAGGGTATCTGATGGTATAAATTATAGGTGTTAATGCGAGGCGAACTGCCGACGCCTGTAACGGGGTATCTTTAAGATGATTAGCAATAGGCGGGCTTACCCGATAGTACCAATTAACGAATTTACTTCCTAATTTATTAGTCAGAAGATATCTATCCCTAAAATTCCTTAGGGTAACGACGTTAGGATGCATTGGATTTCCATATACGGCGGTAGCAATAAAGCAACTTTGCCTGAAGGCATTAGGGTCAAAATAAGCCAGAGAACTGCTGCCGGCAACTATGCCGTCGCCTTCGTTATAGGTGTCGTTTCCGGGCGGCGTCGGTAGTGATTGATTTGAAAAGCCACCCGACAGGTCAGCGCTGATTCTGGTAACAAAGATATCGCCAAAGCCGTTATAGGAAGTGTCATAAGCAATACTTGTTCCGGTTGTCGGCCAGGTTGGATAGGCCCCATCGCCGGCGATGCCTACAAATATCATATTACCGGCATTATCAGGTCTTATGCAGTATGCCGTATCCAAATATTGCCCGCCGACCATTGTAGAGGCGTTGAGGATAGAAAGTGTTTCGTTAAATGAACAGACAAATACATCGCCGGCTCCGCCGGTATTGGTGATTGAAAAAGCATCTGATGTAGTAGGAAAGTCGGATGAATTGGTTTGTCCGCAGATGTAAATTTTATTGTTATTACCGCCGGTGCTGATAGAGTATGCCGTTTCGGAATTTACTCCGCCAATCCAAGTGGATTGAAGAAGTTGGGTAAGATTAGCGGTAAGTCTTGAGACGAAAACATCTTGAGCGCCAAGGCCCGGTTGGGTGGCGCCGTAAGGATTCCATGACTGGTAAGGATCGGGAGGGGTGCCAAAACTTGTGGTCGGGAAAAGCGGCGAACCGGTTATTCCGGTAACATAGACGGTTTGTTCGCCGGCTATCGGAGCGCCTAATGTAATGCCATAGCCGATTTCCTGGCCAACACGCCCCAGATAAGTAGAGGAACGGAGTGTCCTCAAGTCATTGGTAAAACGGGATATAAAAGCATCTGAGGCGCCACTCGTGTCAATTGCTATGTCGTAGGCAGATGTTAATGTTCCTTCGCCTAAGGTGGGGAAGGGGGGGCTGCCCGCAGTGGTAAAGCCGGTAATATAAACATTGCCGAGTTCATCAAGGGCAATGGCATTTCCAATATCATTGCCCGGTATCGTCGGAGAAGCGGGCGCTCCGCCTATAAATAGGCTCGCAAAATAGAATTCTCCCTGTCGTCCGGTAAATCCTGAAAGGTTATTGTTAAACTTGGCAACAAAGACGTCATTACCGCCGTTATAATTGATACTGGAAGAGCCGCTTGGATAATTTATTGAAACGTTTGTCGGGAAGGTATCGCTGTCGGTATATCCAACGACAAAGACATTATTCGAATCGTCTACAACAATGCCGGTGGCAGCATCGGCTGTTACGCTGCCTTGGGCTGTACCGCCCAGATACGTTGAAGCCAGTAGGGCGTTCAAGGAATTGCTGAGCTTGGCCACAAAGGCATCATTTGGATTTACTTGTTGCCCCTGGACCGATGGTCCGTTATAAGAGGTGTCAAAGGCCGAAGGGGTAAATGGGCCGTTTGGCAGTATTATGGATGGTCTGTCGGTGGCGGTGGGGAATCCCGGTCCGGCAAAACCGCACACAAATACATTTCCTTGTCCGTCTAGTGTAATACCATAGGCACCATCAGAATTTGCGCTTCCGATAAAGGTGGAGGCCAGCAACGTGGTTAAGGTGGGGTTGAGCTTGCAGACTACGATATCATTGCTTCCGACATATACGGAGTTATAAGGAAGCGGGATATCAGGAGGAATTGGGGCAGTCGGGAAGTTATTGCTCCAAACAAATGTCCAGGGCGGAATGTAAACAAAAGAACCGGTTCCGAGTGTATATCCGGCGACAAATACGTTTCCGTTGGTTGGGTCAATAACTACTCCCCGCGCATAATCGGTGCCGAATCCGCCGATAAAGGTCGATGACAAAAGCGGGTCGATAATCAGGGGTAGCGTTTTATCATAATTACCTACCACAAAGCCATAAGTGGTTTTATTAATCAACCTGTAAGCGACCTCGACCGGTTTCCTTTCCCCGTTTACTTCTTGATAGGCGATCGGGTGGGTAAATCCGACGCTTCTTTTACCGGCCTTTAATTCAAGCTCTCCTGCCTGATTCAGTGATAATTCTTCTGCGCCGGCCACAGAGAATTCTATGGATTCTGGTGTGCCGTCAGGAGTGATGATAAACAGTTTTTCTATATTCTTGGAGTTTGCCTTCAGGTTTAAGGTAATGCCTTTCCAGACTTCGCCCAAGGTAATAAGGTTGTATGACGGTATGTTACTGCGCCAGTTTTTCGGGTCATCGCCCAGGAAATAATTAACCGCGGTGGGCGAGTTTTCCAGGGCTTTTACTTGCGCTGTTTTATCTGTCAGCGGCGTTTCCTTCAGCGAAAATGTATAATGCCCTGAAAATGAGCCGTCCGGTAGGAGATAATCCTCAGCTCCAAAATAATCTTTTGGATTAACGATGGTATAAATTAATTCGCCCTTATCGGTAATAAAGACGGTGCCATTAATGGTCTGGATATAGAATTTGACTTCTTCAGATTTTATCTGGCCTTCATTCTTTATAAAAGGCACCTGCATACCGGAGAGCGATTCTCTTTGGTCTTTTAACAGGACGCTTTGATTTTCAGCGCCTAACTCTGAATAGTATGAGAAGATCGCCAATAACAAAATAATATATATGCTAAGTTTACTCATATACGCTCATTCCTCTTTTCTGAACTATTATACCCGCTTAAGCTTGAAAGGTTGCGTTACGTCTTAACTTAAGGGCTAATAACCATCCGGATAGCAACATTAGTATTATAACTGCGATTGCCGTTAAAACAGGATATCTTATAGTATATACTATCGGTGATAAGGCGGTTTTAACCAGGGATGCCTGAAATGGCGAATGTTTAAGATGTTCAGCAATAGGCGGGCTGATTTTATAGTACCACCTGACAAGGTGTCTTCCGGCGTGATTGGTCAAAAGACGGTTATCCCTGAATTTCTTTAATGTTAGAACGTTAGGATGAGTCGGGCTGCCGTAAACCGCTGTGGCGATAAAACATTGCCCGAGGGGCTTGGTGAAGGCATCAGGTCCGAACAACATCCCTCCGCTGCTCCCGCTGGTTAGTAAGGGGTCGACCTCTACGATAAATTGATATACCGGCGTCCAACTTACCCGGCCTGAACCATCCGACGCCACTATATACCAATAGTAAGATGTTTCATAGTTGACCGAAGGGACATAGGTTGAATCCGGTCCGGTATAAATCAGAGTTAACGGGTAAGCGTCAGTTGAGAGATAAACCCAGTAGGTTATCGTTCCCAGGGCATTTGAAGGCGCTAACCATTGTAATATCGGCGGGTTCGCTACGTTAGGGGATAGGTTAAGCGGAAAACTAATAATCGGTTCAGCCAAGGCAGATGTGGTTGCTGCCGTGCCACTCCGCAAATTAGGTGTTATCCGGCAGACAAAAATATCGCCGGCGGCTGTATAGGCGCTTCCGTTATAAGGGGTAGTAATGGGATTGGAAAGCGGGAAGTCGGAAGAGGTGGTAACGGCTGTCACCAGCATATTGCCTGAATTATCGGCTGTTATTCCGGCCCTGCCCGGGACGGTCGTGCCGGATTCTGCGCCGGAGCCTCCCAGGTAAGTGGAAGCCACCAGGATAAGCTCACTATCCAGGCGGGCGACAAAGATATCCGATGTCCCTCCGATTGTGTTATCAACCGGAAGCGGATTGGCCGGATAAATGGGGAAGTTCAGGGATGCGGTGTAGCCGGTCAAGTAAATCTGCCCGGCAAAAGGCGCCACCGCAATAGACCAGCCGATGTCCGAACCGCTGCCTCCCATGTATCTCGAACCGATAATATTCAGTGACGGACTTAATTTAGTGACAAAGGCGTCTATTACTCCGACAAAGATCGTGCTGCCGCCGGTAAAGCTAATAGGAAAATTCAAGGAATTCGTCTCGCCGGTTATATGGATATTATTGGCCCGGCCTACCGCAATACCATAGCCGACGTCGTATAGCGTCCCTCCGAATCTGGTGGAATACAAAGTAGACGTCAGGCTGTTAGTGAACTTGGTGACGAATACGTCAGACGAGCCAATCTGAGCCACCAGGGGCACGGTCGGGAAATCAGGTGAAAGAGTCCCGCCGGTGACTATCACATTATCGGCAGAATCAGTAGCTATCCCGAAGCAGATATCGGCCTGCGAACCGCCCAGGAAGGTGGAAGCAAACCCGGCGGTCGTAAGGTTGTTATTGAATCTGGCCACAAAGCCTTCCTGAGTGCCGCCGCCATAAGTGGTATATGGACCGCCTACTGCCGGGAAATTAGAACTCGTGGTCAGGCCGCAGACAAAAACGTTATTATTCCTGTCCGTGGCTATCCCGTAACCTCGGTCATCGCCTGTTCCGCCTAAGAACGTAAAGGCAAATCCGGCTGAGGTCAGGTTATTATTCAATTTTGCCACAAAGGCATCCCAACCGCTAGCACCAGAACCATTGAAAGTGGTATCATAAGCGCCGGCTGTGGCCGGGGACCCGGGGGTTGCTGTGCTTGTGCCTACCGCGCCGGTAACAAAGACATTGCCTGAACTGTCAATCGTAAGGGCATATCCGTATTCAGACCTGAATGATTGAGAGCCTATAAAGGTTGATGCCAGAAGAGCCGAGATGTCGCTATTAAATTTGGAAACGAACGCATCAGTGGCAAAGGTATAAGATGCCTGGTAAACGCCGGCTGTGGTCGGATAACCCGATCCGGTATAACCCACGATAAAAACATTGCCTGCGGTATCTTTGGCAATGCCGTTGCTTACATCGGCCGAAGTGCCGCCGATATAAGTGGAAGCCAACAGCGGGTCAATAATCAGGGGAATTGTCTTGTCGTAATTACCCACGATAAAACCGTAAGTAGTTTTATTAATCAGTCTGTAAGACACCTCGACCGGCTTTTTTTCATTGGCTGTTTCCTGGTAGGCAAACGGCCGGGTGAAGTTTATCACCCCTTTGAGTGTTTTTATCTCCAACTCACCTGATTCGTTCAATGAGATCTGTTCTGCGCCATCCAGGGATATCTTGATGGATTCCGGATTGCCAGCCGGGCTGATAATGAAAAGTTTTTCTATATTCTTGGGGTTCGCTTTAAGGTTAACCGTAACGCCTTTCCACGCCTCGCCTAAAGAAATTAGGTTATAGGTGGGGATGTTATCGCGCGAGTTTTTTGGGGAATCAATTATGATATAGTTCACGTAGGTCTGGGCGCGGCTTAATCCCCGGACATTAATGCCTGATTTGTCAGGATTGGTGACGAATGTTTCTCTGATAGTTTCAGATACATACTGGGCCGGCGAAGCCTCGGCGAAATCCAGATTATTCCGGGACAGAAGAATATCATTCTCAAAGCAAGCCGTTATGGCATCGGCTCCGATGTAATCCTTGGGGTAGAGGACGCGGTAAACCAAATCGCCCTTGTCGGTGATGAAAACCGTGCCGTTGAAGAGTTTGGTGTAAAATCTGACGTCATCCGACGCGATCTGTCCTTCATTCTGGATAAAAGGGATTTGGAGAGACGAGGCTTCTTTCCTGATGTTAATATCAGAATCCGATGCCGGGCTCTCCGCGTAGATAGAGGCGCCGGCCAAGATAATTATCGTCAGCAGTAACAAGGATAAACTCTGCCTCATAATAACTTATACCCTTTCGGGTTATCAAAGTTGCACGCATATTTATATGCATAGATAGTAGGCGGTGTCAAGGAAAACAAAATATATTTTAGCCGAAATAAGCCGGAAATACGGCGTTTTCAGTCGGCCGGCCGGCGCCGGAATTTCATCATATTTCCTGAAATATATTCAAGATAAACGAACTAAAAGCCGATATAGTATAATCCACAATAATCCTAGATTTATAGTATGAAACTAACCAGGTTAACCTTAGAGGGCTTCAAATCCTTTGCCCACCGGACCGAGGTGAATTTCGATTACGGCACCACTATTTTGGTCGGTCCCAACGGCTGCGGCAAGAGCAATGTGGTGGACTCTATAAAATGGGTCCTGGGCGACCGGAGCGTTAAATCGCTGCGTAGCGAGGAAATGCTCGATGTCATCTTCAACGGCGCCAGCGACGCCAAACCGGCCGGCTTTGCCGCGGTCTCGCTCTCGTTCGCCAATTCTACCGGCGCCCCGGACGCCGCCAAACTGCCCATGGATTACGAAGAAATTACCGTCACTCGCCGGCTGCACCGGTCCGGCGAAAGCGAATACCTGCTCAATAACCAGCCCTGCCGCCTCAAAGACATTCGCGAGCTCTTTATGGGCACCGGCGTGGGCATGGAATCATACTCCATCATCGAGCAGGGCAAGGTGGACTTCATCCTCAGGAGCAACCCCTTTGAACGCCGGGAACTTCTGGACGAGGCCGCCGGTATCAGCAAATACAAGGCCAAGCGCAAGGAGAGCGAATCAAAGCTCCTGAAGGTGGAACAGGACTTGCTCCGCTTAACCGACATCCTGCGCGAGGTCAGGCGCGAAATCCGTTCCATCAAAATCCAGGCCACCAAGGCCGAAAAATACAAGGCCACGCTCGAGGAACTCCGGGCCAAAAAAACCCAACTGTCCCTCCACACCTACCACCAGTATTTCCAGAAACAGGCCGAACTGACGGCTAAAAACACCGAATTAAAGGCCGGCTATGAAACGCTCAATACCCGGCTCCGAGCTATCGAAGAGGTTATCGTTGCCATCGACAGGGAAATCATCCAGATAGATAACAGCAGTGCCGGGCATCAGGACGCCCTGGTCAACTTAAGTGGCCGGATTTCCCAGACCCAGCAGCGAATCGAGTCGTCCGTCACCCGGCGCAATGAATTAGTCCAGTCCGAGGAAGAGACCAAAAATAATATCGCTACCTATACCCAGAAGGCCATCGACCTGCGCAGCCGTATAGTGGAGGTGATGCAGTCGTACGAAACGGTTAAAAGGGAAATAGAGACCTTGGAAACCGGGCTGAGTGAGCAGGACGCGCTATACAAGGACATATCCCGGGAACTGGAGAATGTCGGGCTGAAACTGGAAGAGAAACGCAATGAGACCTTCCAGACCAGCCACAAAAAATCAAACTACCAAAACGAGCTTTTCTCCATCCAGGCCGAGTTGAAAAACCTGGCGGCCCGGCGCGAGAAATTCACCGCCCGGATCAAAGAGATTGAGATTGAAACCGAAACCCTGAAACAGAACAAGTCCGGACTGGAATCATCCCGCCGGCAGGTTGACGATGTTATCAACAACCTGAAGACCGATATTGCTCAAAAGGAAATGGTCCTCAAGGCCATCCAGAACGACCTGGCCGGCATCAGCGCTGAATTCAACAAGGTCAAGGATGACTTAAACCGCATCTCCTCCCGCAAAGAGGTACTGGAAGACCTGGAACTCCATCACGAGGGATGCTCCAACGGCGTCCGTTCGGTCCTGGAATCACGGTCCAGCATTGCCGCCAATATCTACGGTTTGGTGGCCGATATCGTCGAGGTAAAACCACAGTATGTCAATGCCGCCGAGGCCGGACTCAAGGGTATAGCCGATGCCCTGATTGTCCAGTCCCAGGCTGATGCGCTCAGTGTCATTCAATTCGTCCGGGATAGCCAGAAGGGTAGAGTTACCGCCATTGCCATTGATAAACTCAAATCATTCTCCCTGCGTCCGCCCATTCCGGCAAATAACATCGCCGGCATCATCGGCTATGCCGATGAGATTATCCAGTCCGTAAAATTGGACAATATTACTCCGGAGATGAAATCAGCCCTGGCCCGGGTTTTGCTCGGTCAGTATCTCCTGGTCGATAACAGCGCCACGGCCCAGCAGGTGCTCAGCGAGCACCTCTATGACGGCCCGATTCTGACCGTTAACGGCGAGATTATCAATCCCAACGGCATCATCTCCGGCGGCTCAATTGACGCCGGACTGGGCCTGATTTCCCGCAAGACCGAGTTGCGCGACCTCAACGGTAAACTGCTGGCTTTAGCCGAGCAACTCAAGACCCTGGAACAGATGCAGTCCAACAAGGCCGCGGAAATAGATGCGCTCCAGATGGAGCTGCAGAAATCCAGAATCTCGGTCTATGAGAAATCAGTCGAATTGACCACCGCGGACAACGCCGTCTCGGAACTGGACCGGCGGCTGGCTATCCTGGCCAAGGAAATGGAGATAAGCAATCTGGAACACGCCGAGGTGGCCCAGCAGATACAGTCGCTCTCCGATCGGGCTATCACTACCGCCCAGTTTGTCAAGGAATTGGAAGCCGCTCTGGTTAAAATCCAGGCCGAGATAGAGCAGGCCAATAATGCGGCCAACGAATATGCCCAGAAGAAACAACAGATAGAAACCCAGGTCACCGAACTTAAAGTTAAGCAGGCCAAACTCCTGTCCCAGCGCGAGCATTTTACCCAGCAACAGGCCCAGATGAACGAGGATATCAAGCATCTGGAAGCGGTGCTGGAGGCATCGGCTAACTCATTAAACGAGATCAAGAACCGGATTATCGAACTGGATACGGCCCGGACCGCCGATGAACAACTCCTTAAGGAACTGGCCGAGGAACAGGCCAGGGTTCAGTCCCTGGTCACGGAATTCCGGACCCGGACTCAGGAACTCAAAGAGAAATTAGGCCTCCAGAAGACCGATGAGGAAAAGGTCCTGTTAGAAATAAACACCATCCAGAACAGCATCAGCGAAACCTCCTACCAGGAACGGGAGACAACGCTCAAGCTGGATAATCTCTGCGAGAAGCACAAGGAAGAGACCGGCGCCGACCTGAAGGCCCTTTGCGAAGCAATGGTCGGGAGCATTCAGCCAGCGGCTGAAGCGCACCGGGAGGCATCATATCAGAGTTACCAGCCTCAGACCGAGGCCCAGGACGCTCAAAACGCCGAGGACTGGCAGAAGGTCAACCAGACTATTGAGGAACTAAAATCCCGGCTGGGTGATATGACCGACGTCAATCTCTCGGCTATCGACCAGTTAAAGTCGCTCGAGGAGCGCAACGCCACCCTGACCGTCCAGGAACAGGATCTGGCCAAATCCAAGGAGGCGCTCCAGGAATTCATCCGCAAGACCAACCGGGAATGCCGCGAACGGTTTGAGAAGACCTTTGTCCAGGTGGCCGAGAATTTCAGCCAGCTCTTCCGGAAACTATTCGGCGGCGGCCGGGCCGAGCTTACCCTGGAAAAGCGTTCTGAGATAGAAGCCATTCCTGATTCCACTGTCATTCCTGCGGAAGCAGTAATCTCCGCCAACGGCGAGACATCGCCTTCGGGCGTGCAGACGGAAGGGCAGGCATCTGTTTCTCCGGAAGCGACACCGGGCCGGCGCCACAACTCGAATGACCTGCTGGAAGTGGGCATAGACATCATCGCCAAGCCGCCCGGCAAGGAGCCGACTTCTATATCATTACTTTCCGGCGGTGAAAAGGCCTTAACCGCCCTGGCCTTGGTTATGGCCATTTTCAAACTCCAGCCCAGCCCGTTCTGTATCCTGGACGAGGCCGACTCGCCCCTGGATGAGAACAACGTGGACCGCTTCTGCGCCATGATAAAGGAATTTGCCGTCGAAACCCAGTTCATCGTCATCACCCACAACAAAAAGACCATGCTCTCGGGCGATGTTATGTATGGCCTGACCATGCCCACCCCGGGTATCTCCAAGAAGGTCTCCATCAAGATGGACGAGGTGGACAAATTCGTGGCCGAAAATCCGGACGCCGCGCCGGATAAAAAATCTCCGGTCCAGCCCGCGCTCCAACAGGCCTAAACTTGTGGCGAGTTTATCGAACCATTATCCATCCGCTTGCACTGAACAGATTCGATTCTCTCACTGTAAACTTAGCCCAGGTGTTAAATCCGTCTTACCCGCTCAATCTGTATACTAAATCACTGATTTATAATTATTTTATAATTCTGCCTACTTTTCGGCGTATCCGGGGTATAAACCGCTGAAAGGATAAGATAAACAATAAACGGGTTATCCGGAAAATAAAATATTTTTACCTGGCTTGCAGTTTTTCAGCCCTCTCAAACATTCTATAGTGCAGAAAGGAATGGTGACAAAAATAGGTTATGTTTGGGTTTTGCCTGGTGTGGATGATTATCTACAACTTGGGTCAAAGCTTGTTACCAAAAAGTAACAAAAATACCACAGTTTCGCAATGCGGTTACCAAATGGTAACCGGAAAAACAACAGAATTTAACGGATTTAGCGGAATTTATGCCGCAAATAATACAAGGGGCGCGAAGAATAAATATGTTTAACCTTATTAAATACATGGAGTTAAATAATATCGTATGCTTTTCGGGCCCTGGGGGAGAGGAAAATAATCTCGTCTGCGGGCAGTTTTGGCATGGAAATTGCTATATAATTGAGAGTATTTGTAATCGTAACCGGTCTAAAACGGACCGTGAAGAAATGAATAGTTTTTATGAGCAACCTAAAAATTAACAGCCGGCATCTGATTGCCGCGGGAATGATTCTTTTCCTGGGGTTGTCCCTGTATTATATAGGAAGGCCAGGCCCGTCAGACCGAAAGATAACCGCGCCATCGATTGTAAAGTCGGAATCAGGTAAGGTATCTCAGCCCAGGCCGCGCGCCGGTTATCTGGTCAAATCAAGCGTGCGCCGGACCGAACCAACCGAGCCGGTTCAGACCTCGGATACCTTGGTTAAATCAGACAGCAGCGCGCCGGAGTCAATCAGCGGCGCCAGCGGATCGGGAAACGAGACCGCCGTTATAAATCCGCCCGTCTCCTTGTTTGAGGATATGTCCCGGATGGTTCCGGTCCAGCCCGAGATGGTGGAATTCATCATTCCGGATGTCGGCACCTTCCGGGGCGCCCTGATAAATGATACCCCCGGATCAATGCCACCGGTCGGCCCGATGGCCGGGCCGCCGGGAGCACCTAACGGCATCCCGCGTGTCATGGCCCCGCTCCAATTCTCCGGCACATTCGTTTCCCAGGACAATGAACGCCCGCCGGAAAATATAGTTTTTACGATTATACCGCTGCCGGCCTTTTCCAGTCCTGACGGACTGCCGGGGCAGGCGCCCGAAGGGATTCCCGAAGCATTCGGCGGGAACCACGGGCCGGGCCAGGATGGATTTATTATCGGGGATGTCCATGAGGGACCTCCGGACCTGATGGATATCCTTAAACAAATGAAAATAGAACCGGAACAGAAACCGGAAAATCCCGATGAAATCGGGGAGGAGGAGATTTATGAAAAAGCTGAATAGGGTGCAGGTTACCATATTGGTAACGGTTCTCTTGGTAATCGGCCTGGCTGCCGGCGCGATCCAGGCCCAGACCAGCGTTTCGGCCAGCGCGAACACCAACGCGGATTTTTCCGCCAATACCGGCGCGATTGCCGGAAAGGTTTTGGTCCCGGGCGCCACTGTCACCGGCGGATCAGTCTCCGGCTCAATGCGCGATGCTGCCGGCCAGTATTATTCGGCCACCGCCTACATTGATGCCACCGGAAGTTATAAATTCATCGGCCAAAGCGGAAACTGGACCCTTTCGGTCAGCCCTTATCTCAGGGCCGGCTACAGTTTATCTGCCTATGGCTACAGCGAAAACGCCACCGCGGTTATCAAGGCCGGGGAAACCGGCAGTGTTAATTTCACCCTCAATCCGGGCTTCGTGCAGGGCACGGTGACTGTCCAGGGCGGAACCTCTGCCAGCCGCTATGTTTATGCCGATAACGGTTCTTACGCTTATGCAAATTCCCTGGGCCAGTATACGCTCCCGGCCCGGCCGGGCGCCAGAACCCTCTATGCCCAGGCCTATTTCAATGGAGTATATATCCGTTCCAATACCCGCGCCGCCACCGTGCTGGCCGGCCAAACCCTTAACGGAATTGACCTGGTCGTTTATCTGAACGCCAATTGCACCATTTCCGGCGTCTATAAACTGGGTAATTTAAGCGGAAACGTCAATGTATACGGAACTGAATCCGCCTTGCCGGCGCAGTTTTCCAAATACGTGCCCTTCCCCGGGAGTTATCAGGTCGCGGTCCCGGCCGGCGCCTGGTCCGTCCGCACCTGGGCTTATTTTAACTCTTACAATGATTTATTCTCGACCTGGCAGCCGCCCGTCACCCTGACGGCCGGAACTAATTTCCAGAACGACATCATTATCAACCCGGCCTATGCCGCCGGTAGCATCAAGCTTACGGCCACCGGCAGTCTGACCCTCCAGGACGTGGCCATGCAGCGGACCATGATTAACGCATGGTCTACGGACAATAAAGGATATTCCGGCTACAGTTATGACCAGCGCATTACTAATTCCCCCGATGGCCCGCTATATACAAATATATCAACTACCGGCCAGAGCGCTGTGGCTCCTTATTATCCGAGCCGGGGGGAAAGCAGGGGCGAGTGTGATATCACGCTGGCCCCGGGCGCCTATCAATTGATGGCCTATGCGGTTTTCCCCAAAGGCCAGTCCTCAATGGGTTTGGTGAAGACGTCCACACTTACGGCCGGGCAAACCATGTCCGGAATGAATTTCTCGGTCTCGCCGGGCAAGGTCCTGGCTACCATTAAGGTCAACGGCGCTACCCTAAGCCAGGGTTATGTCTATGGATATAGTTATGACCTTTTCGGCGGTTGGAGTTCGGCCAACTACTCGACCGGCGCCGATGGCGTCTGCAACCTCATCCTCAAACCCGGCACCTGGTATCTCTCGGCCTATGCCTATGTCAATAACTATACCACCTGGCTGTGGTTGGGCTCGCAAAAGGTCGTGGTCACCGCCGGCCAGACCCAGCAGATCGACCTCAATCCGCCCATGCTGACCGTTTACTCGCCGGCTGACAACCTGGTCACCTATTCGTCTAATGTGGCCGTGTCCGGCAATGCCTCGGACGACGTGGCCCTGGCCTCGGTCACCGTCAACGGCACCAAGGTAACGCTTTCCGCCAGCGGCTCATTCTACACCATGCTCCGGCTGGCCAATGGTTCCAATACCGTCACCGTCATCGCCACCGACGCCGCGGGCAACCAGACCAAGGTGGTCCGCAAGGTCACCCTGTTAGACCCGCCGCCGGTCCTGAAACTCCTGGCGCCGGTTGATAACACAACCGTCTATATGCCGGGAATAATAGTATACGGCCAGGCCACGGATAATCTGGGAGTCTTCTCTCTGACCGTCAATGGGGAAAGCGCGGCGCTGGATGGTTACGGTTATTTCCGTAAAATGGTTAATCTGGCCGTCGGGTTAAACACGATTACGGTCGTGGCCACCGACGCCTCGGGCAATATTGCCAAGGCCGTCCGGCGGGTCACCTATATCCAGCCGGTCATTGCGGTCAATGTCAAGATTACCCCGCGGACCCTCAATAGCCCCAGCAACGGCCGCTGGGTCACGGTCTCAATAGAAATCCCCAAGGGCGTCCGGGCCAGCGCCTACCAGATTAACCCGGCCTCTATCCTGGTCATTGACCAGTTCGGGGTCAAATACACGGCTGACCCATCGGCGCCCAGCGAAGTCAAGGACAGCGACCAAAATGGGGTGGTTGAACTGACGGTAAAACTCGACCGGGCTAATTTGGAAAGCTCGCTCAAGAAATCACTGGGCTGGACCGATGGCGATAAGGGCGCCGAAGCCACGGTCAACTTCACGGTTACCGGTAAAATCACCAACAGCTTCTATATGTTAAAAGGCACTGACTCCATCCGCGTCATCAACCAGGGCAATGGCAATGATAACGGCAATGGTAACGGTAATGACGACAAGAAAAGCGCGTCCGGGACCCCCATGTCCATTATTTACCATTCTGATTATGGCAGCGGTCTCTGGGCAATGAAACCGGACGGTTCAGAAAAGACACAATTAAGCACTTTTGGCTGGGCCGCCGAATTTTCTCCGGACAGCCAGAAAATAACGTTTGGTAAATATTATAATGCCGGTATCTGGACAATGAATGCGGATGGTTCAAATAAGATACAGTTAACCACAAGTGGCGGCGCGCCTACCTGGAGCCCGGACGGCCGGAAGATTGCCTATTTTGTGGGCGGCACGACTGGGTCTGAACGCCGTATCTGGATTATGAATAGTGACGGCACGAACGCCCGTCAATTATCCAATAACCCCGGGAGTTTCCCGCAATGGTCGCCGGACGGCACCAAAATCAGTTACCACGGAGAGGTAAACAACGGTATCTGGGTAATGAATGCGGATGGCGCTAACGAATATCGTTTATTAGCCGCGGCCGGCTATCCGGCCTGGTCTCCGGACGGTACTAAAATGGCCTGTGTCTCTTTCTCGGATTGGTCGATATGGACTATGAACTCTGATGGCAGCAACAAAAAAGCGCTGTCCTCTCGTAAGGGAGTAAATCCGGCCTGGTCTCCGGACGGAACGATGGTCATTTATGAAGACTTATCAGCCGGCAAAGGCATTTGGGTAATCAAAACGGATGGGACAGGCGAGAGATTAATTAATAGCGAAGGCCACGCGCCGGCTTGGGGCGGTGGCAGTAATGACGATGATAATGACGACAATGATGATAGGGATGACAACGGCAACGGTAATGGTAACGGTAATGGAAATGATAATGGAAACGGTAACGATAAAGACAAGAATAAATAAATCCTGATGATAGGCCCGGCACCATAGTGGTGCCGGGCTTATTCATCCGACCTGGGAATTTACCCTATATACTGCCAACTACAGACTATATCTATATCCCTTAGCTTGCCTCGTTAGAAACCGTTCTGGCTAAGCAGCAGCGAATCTCGTTTACACCGAGTGTGACGAATGTGCGAGGGGAATCGGGGCGACGTCGGCCTTTCTTTCCCGGCGCCATACCCCAGAAATAAATTTACATAAAAATATCTCAAACTATTGACAAACTCCGCGCCACGTGTTATAGTTCTATCGTTATGAAACAATCTAACTACGTCAGGATATTCAAGGCTCTGTCCAATGAACAGCGGCTCAGGATTTTTATGATGATTTACAAGGACTGTTGCGCGGCCGGGGGCGATGGCATTGCCAAATTTACGGCTGAAGAAAATTCCTGCTGCCCGGTGGCCGTGATTGAAAAGGCCTTTACCAAGGTCTGCGGCTGTATGAACCTGTCCCGGTCCACCGTCTCGCACCATTTCAAGGAACTCCAGAACGCCGGCTTGATTACCTGCGAGCGGGACGGACAGATGTATCGCTGCCGGATTAATCCGGAGGCCGTCAACGCCATTAAGGATTTCCTGAAGTAGTTTTTTTATCTAAATAGTTCGATAGTGTTGGAACTGTAGTAATAGATGAATCGGTCCCGAATGCATGCGGGGCCATAGTGGCGAATAAAACACGGTAACGCTCTAACCCCGATGTCGCTAACGCTCATCGGGATAAGAGCCAGTAAAGGTCGTCCCTGTGGGACTCCTAACTGGCTCTAACAAAAGGGGGTGATAAGACATGTTCGACTGTTGCGGAAAGGATGCCAAGTCCCTGTGCGAGCAACTCAACTGCAAGGTCACGGAAACATCCAAGGGCGTCCAGGTTGAGATAACCGCCAAGGACGCGTCCAAGACAGAATCACTCAAGACCTTAGTTAAGGCCTTGCATGATTTCTGCGGATGTTGCTAAAGGAGCAAGGTAGGGCAGTGTCGGGAAGCGGGCGCCCGCTTCCCGGCATGGCCGGCCTTGACCGCCCTGGCCTGATTAGCCACCCTTATCCTGTATCCCGGAAACCCCTTGGCATAAAACCAACAATTTTTATTGACACTAACCGCGTTTTTACGTATGCATTAATATTATGAAACGCGGATTCATTTATCCGGCCATCGGATTATTGCTGGCCTATTTCCTGATTAACAGCGTTGGTTTCTCCGATGAAGCCATGGCCAAGGCCTTTCTGGCCAAGGGCGACGAGGCCATGAAGCAGAAGAAATACGACCAGGCCCTGGAATTATACCAGAAAGCCGTTGCTGAAGCCCCGAACCTGCCCGAGGCCTATCTCAAAATCGGCGAGACCTATTTCAAGTTAAACGACCTGCCCAAGGGCCGGACCGCGTTAAAAAAATGCATTACTCTTATTGACGAAACCCCCAAGCCGTCTGAAGACCTGGTGAAACTCCGAAAGCGGGCCGATGAAATGCTGGTCAATTCAGACGTGTTCCGCAAGGGCTACCGGGCCCTGCGACTTGAATACGCCAAGGAATTGATGGCCTTTGTAAAAAAAGTCCAACCCAAAGACAACGGCCTGGCCGAATCGGCATTGAAAAGAGTAATTGCGATTGAGAAAAACGACGAGGCCTCCAAAATGCTGGAAGACCTCAGGAAAAACCGCATTATCACCACCTGGACGCCGCTGGTAAACGTCTCCGATATGACCCGGTGGTTCTGGTATGAGCCGGAGGAATGGGTGGCTGAAAACGACGAATTAACCTGCGACACGCAGGGAATCGCTTGCTCCGTCAACGGCGACGGTTGGGGCAAGGATAAATACAAGGTCTCGGTTGAATTCCGCGTCCTCAAGACCTACACCCCGCAATACTCGGCCGGGCTGGCCATTGCCTGGGCCAAGGGCTATAAATCCGTGGTCATCCAGGGGGAGGGCACCCTGGCCTTGATGAGTTACGGGTTGAGCAACGCGGCCGGTGATTCGCGCAAGAACGAAATACTCAAGGCCGAGCCGCTGGCCGGCGTCCTGCAAAAAGACGACTGGAACAAACTCATGGTCGACGTGGCCGGCCAGAATCTCAAGGCCTATCTCAACGATAAACTTATCATCGATTATAAATGCGCTGACTCCCTGGAGGGCGGCATCGGGCTGACCGGCGAAACCGGCCGGTTCTTATTCCGGAACCTGAAATACATCAAATGAATTACCAACGACTTTGTGGCTGGGCAGTGCTGGGCGTCCTGGGCGCAGTCTGCCTCAACGCCCTGCTCCGGGCCGACGAGCAATCCGCCGGGATATACCTGCAAAAAGCCCTGGAAGCGGTTAAGCAGAAAAACTATGTAGCCGCCCTGGAATTATTCGACAAGGCCGTCAAGGAAGCCCCGGACATGCCGGAGATATACTATGAGCGGGGCATGCTCTACTGGAAAAACAAGGAAATGTCCGAAGGCATCAGCGATTTAAATAAAGCGGCCGGGCTGATTAACGCCCTGGACAAGCCGAGCATGAACCGGAAAAACCTGCTCCCGAAAATCGCCGCCGGCCAGTCCGAATACAAAAAGCTGGCCGACGAATTTGACGCGCTCAACCAAAAATACATGGCCCGCGACCTGGCCCTGCTGGAACAGAACCAGGCCAATCCCGACCCTCTTTTGATAGATATCATGAACATTATCCAGCCCTTTATTCCGGAATCGATGAGAGAGCAATACAATACTCTCTGGACCAATATTTTCAGTGAAACCGGCAAGAAAATGACCCCGCTGTTTAACGGCGCTAATCTGGGGGACTGGGAAGCCGAGAACCCGAACTGGACCGTGGAAAACGGGGCCATCATCGGCCAATTCATGGACAGCCTACTGGTTCACAAGCACACCGTCCAGTTAAACAGCGGCGCCTATGCGGTTTCGGCCAAGGTCCAGATACTGGAAGAAAATCCGCCTGATGTCAACGCCGGTATCCTGTTCGGCGGCCGCTTCGACCAGTTCCTGCTTTTCGGCGTCCGGTCCAACCGGGTGGAATTAGTCAAGTTCAGCATACAGCAGGATGTCAAGAATGACCGAAGGGTTTTAATGCCCAATGTCATTGCCAATTGCCCGCCGCCGGCCGGGTTTGACGCCAAACAGGTCAATGAGCTTATGATTATCGTGGACGACGACTTTGTGGACTGTTACCTGAACGGCAAGCGCATCATGGGCAAAAGGTTTGCCGGCGGGGAAACCGGCGACCGGAAGAGTTTCTACGGCGCTCCCGGCCTGAGCGTGCTGCGCTGCAAGGCCCAATTCACCGATTTCAAATACCTGATTTACGAATAGCCGCCTGCTCACGCCCATCCCTTTACCGTTGCCCGGTAAATGAGTATGGCCTGCCCGAATGGATGTCTGGTCAGGCGGGTGTCCCGGAATTTCCGAACTTGAAAGAATTCAATTCTTCAATAATAATTAAATTCCCCGTGACTTTTTCGTTTCGGCTGTTACTATACTTATAGAGAGACACGGTAAGCAGTAATTAAGGAGCCAGTTGTTGATGTCAAATACCGAATGCCTTGTGCAGGGATTGCAACAAGGCAATGAACAATCTTTTACTACCTTGGTGGACCGTTATAAAACCTATGTCTATTCCGTCGCATATAACCGGGTGGGTAATTTCACGGATGCCGAAGAAATTGTCCAGATGGTTTTCGTGGAGGTGTTTAAGAATATCCGGAGTTTAAATGAACCGTTAAAACTGGCTCAATGGCTCCACGGTATTACTGACCGTGTTTCTCTAAACTGGCTCAGGAAATATCGTACGAAAACCATCTCTTTTAAAGAATTGGGAAATGAAATAGCCGAGGCGAAGTCCCATAATCCGATGGAAATTATTAACGGCCAGGAGGAAACTGCCCGGGGGATAAAGAAGGCCATGGGCGTCTATAATTCACTGGAACCGGACCAGCGGGTAGTGCTTAATCTGAAATATATGGAATCTCTTTCCTATGACGAGATAGCGAACCGGTTAGGCATTACCAGCGATGCGGTGCGGGGCAAACTCTATCGCGCCCATCTCTGCCTTAAACAAATTAAGGATAGTTTAAAATGACCTGTAATTTCAGTAACGAACACCGCAGTGACCGCGCCAGCGAACACCGCAGTGACCGCGCCAGCGAACACAGCAGTGACCGTGAGCATCCACTGGAGCGGGACAAATTGTTGGGCTATCTGGATAATGAGATAGATACCAAACAACGCGCGGAAATCGGATTGCATCTAAAGGGCTGTCCGGAATGCCGAGATGAATTAGAGTCATTAAAAGAGGCGCAGACATTATGGCGCAGGACGCTGGGTCCGCACGCATTGGCGCCTGATTTTTATATTCGGGTAAAGAACCGGGTATCCCGAACTGTTTTCCGCAGGTGGGCATTGAGATTTGCTGTCGCCGGCGCTGCGGCGGTCTGGATGTTAGCCGTCACCTTGGTGTTCTTATCACCTTCCAAAGATAACCCGGTTCCCCAGGATTCAACCGCTTCTGTCGGCACCGGCGGCAATGAGATGGCAACCCGCACGGATAAACAGCCAATAGGTTTAGAACAGCCGATAACAGCCACCTCAATAACGGACTCTATCGCGATGCAGACCGAAAAAGACCACTTTAAAATCCTGCACCATAAACAACCGATGTTATCAATCCTTGTCAAGATGCTTAAGAAGCAGGTTAGCAAGGGCGATAATGCCGACGTCAAAGAGTCAACGGCAATAGCCACCGCAGAACTAATCAAACTTCTGTCAGATAAAGATGACGAGATACGCGGGATTGCCGCCGCGACGCTTGGCGAACTTAAAGCCACGGAATCAATTCCGGAGCTGGTGAAGTTATTAAACGACAAATACGCCGGCGCGCGCGGCTGGGCCGCCATAGCGTTAACGGAACTCGGCGCTCAGGACAAGGTATCTCAAAATGCCATAGCGGATATAAAACTCATCCGGGACAATAGCGACGAGGCCTATGGCGCCCGCGCCCAGGCCGCCTTGGAAAAATTAGGAATAGCGGACCACCATAAATAGTTTTATTAACCGAAAGGAGATTTCTATGAGAAACAGGGCAGTAATTATTGGCGGTTCCATATTGGCGACCATACTGATAATTGCCGGCGGATGCTCGCAAACCTCTTTAACCACTGGGCAACCGGAGCCTTTGGCGAGCCTCGTCCTTCAGGGCGGGGAGCCGACCCAAACGGCGGCCGTATTAAACTACGATTTCATAGACCGGGGCGCCACTTCCCAGTCAGAGATGGAAGAGGTCATGGGCTCGGCTTTGGCCGGATACCTGATAGTCAACGATGGCTATCCCCGCTCAACGCTGGTGAACTACCTCTATCGGAATAAATGTTTTTATTTCCCGCTGAATACCGGCGCGCAGCCGGTCATCTTCAAATCACTCCAGAATAATCCCAAGGTCTGTTTCGCGGTTGACAAATACACCCAGTTGCACTGGTGGAGCGCTAATGTCTTCGGCCAGGCCGAGATAATCAAGGACCCGGCGCAAATTTCCAAGTGGCTTAAGGAATACGAAAAAGTCCTGGGCAAGGACGGGTTTAATTACCCGGCTCCAAAGGATTTAGCCGGCACTGTTATCGTCAGGATTACGCCCGAGACCATCTCCGGCCGGAAGATGAACGACCCGGCGAACCCCAATTATGCCGTGCGCCTGCCCTGGATAACCCCGTCGCGCGGGCCGGCTGATGATACCGTCGCGCCAAGGGACCTGCCGGTTGAGGTATCCGGCTCCACATTAGCCAAAGAGGTATCGCTGGACGGAGTTGACCCCAAGGTGGTGGAATCAATCCTCAAGGGCGTCGGCGCCTGCCGGCTGAACATCGTAGATACCGAGTATCCCTACTCCATACCGATGAGCGTGATGTCTTATACCAACGGTAATGTCATCATGCACTCCAATAAAAAAGGCCAGAAGATGGACTGCCTCAGGGTCAACCAAAAAGTAAGTGTGGATTACCAGTGGTTCTGGAACAATTCCAATTGGATAGCCCTGAATTTAGAGGGCCATATAAATATCCTGGAAAAACCCGAGGACATGGCCAAGGCGCTGGGTATGGGCAATCCCCAGATGCTGGACCGGATGGCCCAAAGAATGGCTATCCTGGAATTCGTCCCGGAAAAAATATCGGCCCGGCAGCTGGAAATACCGCGCAGATGGTATTCGCAGATGCCCGGGACTAAAACAAGATAATTGCGTCCCTAAAGGGACAAAGTTAAATCCCGTTCTGCCGTGATGTCGGGACGGGATAAGAGGAGGTAATCTATGAATAGAACGATAACATGGGGTGTGGTAACTATGATAATCTGCCTGATTTACCTGGGCGTAACAGTTGCGGAAGAAAAGCCGGACGGGAAGGAATACAACCTGGTTTATCATGTAGAAAGCGGACAGAAGCGGCAATGCGCCTATGAACTCTCGGTTGCCGGAGAGGTCAAGGTGGTTACCTTTGGCCGGCATCCGGTAATGAGGTTTTCCAGCAAGATAGCCAGGACGATTAATGAACAAATATTAGAAGCCAAGAAAGACCCTGACGGCAATATTAACAATCTAAAAATGAAGCGGGAATATGCCTCATCGGTCTTAACCGCCCTGGAGCCGGTCAAACCCGGTGATAATGCCGCGATGGAACCCGGGCCGGAGAAGAAAAACGAGAATACGCGGCCGGACGCGATTGATAAACAGACCCTGGAAATATCATACCAGGATGGCAATGTAAATATAAAGCCGGCCAGCGCCGCCGGGACAAAAGGCGGCAGTAAGCCAAAAGACGAATTATCGCCGGAGGCCCAGGCGTTAGTAACCCTGCACGATGGCAACTTCGCCCTTTTCGCGCCCAATAAGAAGGTGAAAATAGGAGATGAATGGGAAATCAAATCAGATGTGATATCCCAGGTGCTGGCGCTCAAAGACGGGCGGCCGATTCGTTATGTCCACAAATCGCCTGAGGTGGGAATGCGCTTTGACATACAGGATAACAGCGTGATAAAATGCGCCTTTACCGAGGTGGTGAAAATAGACGGTGTTGACTGCGCCAAGATTAAGTTGGAAGGCCAGATTGCCGCCCGGCAGGATGATATCCTGAATGCGCAGATAGCTGTGAACGGTTTTACCTGGCTGGCGCTCAAGGATGGCGCGGCGAAAAAAGTGGAACTGGACGGCGATATGAAGTTAAGCGGCGAATACCCGGGTCATGAGACGGATAAAGGTATGGCGCTCCGTTGTATTGTTGAAGGTAAAGGCAGGATGTCGCTGAAGACAAAATAGGAATAACAGAATATGACAACCGAAAACAGGATGCACATCGTGGTGGTAATGCTTGAGATGTGGTCTACGGCGGGCTGTAAATCCTAATGTTCTTGGTGTGCTGTGGGGGCGGGGAAATTAGTATTGCCAGCCCAGCACATTCCTTATGTGCTGTGGTGTCCCAAGATTATTATGGGCAAAAGGTTTGCCGGCGGGGAAACCGGCGACCGGAAGAGTTTTTACGGCGCTCCCGGCCTGAGCGTGCTGCGCTGCAAAGCCCAATTCACCGATTTCAAATACCTGATTTACGAATAACCGCCTCCAGGTTATACCGGATTGCGTCCGATTTTAGGCGGTTTTTTGACCGACCGTATTCCTTTGCCAAGAGATACGGTCTGGGTTGATAACATTCGGCGCTCCGTATATGCTTATTGTTTTAGTAAGCTCACAAGAGACGGCGCCTGTTCGTATTTCGGATGCCGTTCGTTCGGTAATCAAATGACATTCCTTTGCCCATCAGATGCCGCGCCTAAGGAATTGAATGGGGATGTAACAGGCGGATGGGGGTGGGGGGACTCCCCCCTGACGATGTAACTTGTTATTTTATAATGGGTTCGGACAACAGAGTTAGCCGATTTTGGTGTTTTGGCCGGTTGATTTGTTTCGGCCATTGCCGATAAACTCAAGGCGCATACGCCGGCGATTACGGCTAATCTTTTCATAAACTTATTACAGTTAGGTTTAGGGATTGCTTCGTCGTCCCGTTGGGACTTCTCGCAATGACCGTCATTGCGAGGTCGCCGTAGGTGACCGTGGCAATCTCTAACTCAGGTATATTATTACCATATATAAACGAATAAAAGGGGTGGCCGGCTCACTTTATTTTTGGATTTTCCATTAAATCCCCTTTTTTCAGCGGGAAAAGAGGGGGGGGGTGGCCAAGTAAAATAAACAGATAAATATTATTTTCTACTTGACAAAACGATGTCAACAGGTTATATTTATTATGGAAGCAAGCATGGGAAGCACCGGGATGGGTATCTGTGGGTGTTATTCATAAGGATTGTGCTTATGAGAATTTCTATTGATAGCGATAGGGGTGTAGCGCTGGTCTGGACCATGCTGGCCATGACCCTGATGCTCAGCACCATCCTGGTGGGCATTTCAATGCTGGAGATGACCTCCGGCGTGCTGGAGAGCCAGATTCAGCATTACGGCCAGACCCCGAGCATCGCCAAGGCCGGGCTGTTTGACGCCCTAGCCTGGTTCCGGCGCCAGACTACCCAGCCGGTGATTGCTTTCACCCCTCAGCGCGATATGGTGTCTATCCCGATCGTTAATGACACCGATGACCCGACTATCGGCATCGTCCGCGAGATTGATATGGACCAGAGCGCCAATATCTTTGGCCGCTACGAGGTTATCAGCAGCACGGTGACCGATATCTCATCCCAGCGCGGGTTTGCCGGGGCCGGCACGATCTGGAATATCGAGAGCATCGGATATATCTACCGCAGGTTAGACCCGACCAAGGCATATAACGTCTGGCCCAACCAGGTTCTGGCGCGTAATATCCTGGCCGTTGATATCCGCCGGGTGAGCATGGTCCTGCCGGCTGAGGCCGCGCTGTGCACCTATAACGCCGGCAGCACGACCATCGGAAATAAAGGTAAGGTTATCGGCAATACTAAAACGGGAATTGCCTACCGGACCGGTTCGGGCACACTGACGCTTGACGCCGGCTCCACGGTTACCGGGACCCCGGCGACTAACCCTATCCCTCTCCCTTATAATGACAGTTGTTCGAGCGTCTTCGGGATGAGCGAGGATGAATTGAAGTCCATCGCGGATTATTATGTCACCAATGAAAATGATATTCCGGTTCCGATACCCAATTACAAGATTGTCTTCTTTGACAGCGGTCCGGGCGGCGCGACCTTTAATTCCAGCCGGCCGCTGAAAGGCACCGGGATTTTCTATTGCACCGGCAATGTGATTATTGCCGCCAACAGCGGTTCTTCTTATAACGGCATCATTTATTGCGCCGGCAATTACCAGCAGCTGGCGCCGTCACAAATCAACGGCTCGGTGATTGTCAAAGGCAATGCCAATGTTATTGGCAGCGGCGATATTTCGGCAATTAATTACGACGCCACGGTCCTGTCGCAGATTCGGACCTATACCGGGCAATACCGTTTTGCCAAGGGATTTTTCCTGAAGGAATAAATTATGAAATCATTTAAGAATCAATCCGGTATGACGCTGCTGGAGGTTATCATCGCGATGTGCATCATCACGGTGGTGATAGTGACCAGCGTGCATTTCATTGTCGGGACGCAGACCGCGGTGATGATGAACCAGGACCGGGCCTTTGCCATGCAAAAGGCGCTGGCTCTGGTGAACGAGTTGCGCGCCTATGCCCAGTCCAAAGAGGATGCCGGCGGGGCCTCGACCCTGGATGTCTTTGACGACGGCGTCGGCACCTCGGGGCTCCTGACCATCGACTCGACCGTGGTTGACCCGGCCAATATCGTCAGCGGCAATTCCTGGCTGGGTACCCGGTGGCGCTATGCCCGGCGCATCACGATCCGCAAGTTCCCGTCTTTTGAGGCAACTAACGTCAGAATCGTCGAGGTGAAGATATTCCTGACCCAGCCCGGCGATGATGCGGCCTCGGTCCTGGCCGATATCTCCTCGGTGGTGACCACCGGCGGCGATATGGCGCCGCCCAAGCAGGTCTATGATATCTATCTGCTGTGCGTAGAGAATATCCCGGGCTGGTGGGTCTATATGGCCTATCTCAAGCCGTTTATCGAGACGGCCCTGAGCGATATGGAGTCGCGCAATCCGGGCCTGGAATTCCGCCAGCACTGGATTACCAAGGCCGCCTACGGACGGGACCAGGAATACAAGCCATACTTCAATGACGCGGTTGATTCCACGGCGGATATCAATTATGTTTATTTCTATCCGGGCAGCATGCCGACCGGCTCCGGGGTCAGCCAGTATTACGTCCCGGGCAACGTAAACGCCCGGATTAATATTGATAACGTCACCGCCAATGATTATAATGCCGCCGGCTCGGACGATGATATCACCGACAATTCCTGGCCCTACACGCTGGCCGACCAGTATAACCACGCCATGCGTTATCCGGATGAATGGACCCTTTATCAGAGACGGCTGTCGGACAATACCGAACAGGATGGGGTGCTGACCTACCGGCTCCTGCTGGACGATATGATTCTTAATCCGGATAACTATCGTAATGCCATTTTCATCAACCTGCACGGCGAACTGATTCCGATGCCGTCCATCAGGAATTATTCGGACGCGGCCAAGGACCCGGTCACCTATCCGCAGTGGCGCGCGGTGGCCCATCCGGAAAAACTGCGCTATGGTTTGGCCGAGGATGTCACGCTCCGCGTCTACGGCTACCTGGCTGACCCGACCATTTCCGGCAGTGACCTGATGATTTCACCGGCCGGCACGTCCGTGCCCATCCGGATCGACATACCGGATATGCATCTAACCCCGTCTGATATCGCGGTTACGGCTATCCAGGGCGGGATAGACCAGAACCCGCAGGATGCCATCTCGGATACGTATATTGCCGTCAATCCGGCCCTGACCACCGCCGGCACCGGCAGCACCGTTAACCGGATGTATTATACGATGGACTATATTACCGGCACCAACACGTCCGTGATAAAGATGTATAACACGCCGCTGCGCGCCCCGAAGAGCGGCGGCGGTTTTTGCGGCCTGGATACGAGCCGGCGTTTGTACGGGATGGACTATATTCCCTGCCCGGTTTCCGGCACTGATTTCAGCAGCCGGTCATTAACTTACGCGGCCACCGCTAATTCCTGGAATGTGAGAGCCGTGGCGTTAGGCACGGTTGGGGCGGGCGGCGCCCTGGCTTCCAATGGCGCCGATTATATCTATGCCTTCCGGGGCGGAGCCACCCAGACCTTCTGGCGGCATTCTATTTCCGGCAATTCCTGGCTGGCCCGGGCCAATTACGGGTTCAACGTGGGCACCGGCGGCGCCCTGGTCTATGTCAATACCAACGGCCGTATTTACGGATTTGCCGGGAATACCACCAGCACATTCCAGTATTATACGGAAGACGCCTGGACCGTCAGGACGAATGCCCCGGGCACAGTCGGGGCCGGCGGCGCCCTGGCTTATCCCGGCGCGAACGATTTTATCTACGCGCTCCGGGGCAACGCAACCAGCACTTTCTGGAGTTATTCCATCTCGACCGATACCTGGATTACCATGACGGCGGCTCCGGGCTCGGTCGGCACCGGCGGCATAGGCGGTGGCGCCCTGGCGGCTACCGGCGATGATTATATTTACGCCTTCCAGGGCGGCGGCAACACCGCTTTCTGGCGCTATTCCATCTCGGGAAATAATTGGGTCGTCATGGCGCCTACCACCCCGTATAATGTCGGGGCCGGCGGCGCCCTGGTCTATCCCGGCTCCGGTGATTATATTTATGCCTTCCAGGGAAATAGCAGTCTGCCGTTCCTGCGCTATTCGATTTCCGGCAATTCCTGGATTACCATGACCGCGGCGCCCGGCACTATTGCCACCGGCGGCGCACTGGTTTATTCCAGCTCCAACGATACTATCTACGGCCTGAGGGGAAATACCCTGACCACCTTCTGGCGTTGCGACCCCACGCCGTTGCCCATGAATACAGCCCGCTGGCTGATAACCATCCCGGCAGCGGTTATCGACCGCGAGATTGGCAATTTCAGCACGGTCCTGGCGTTCCAGACGCGAATAACGAACACCGACGAGGCGCCGACCAGCGGCGTAATGTGGCCGCCGGCTTCGAGAACCGTTCCGGCCAACCTGTCAACTACCTATATCTGGCGCAATAATCTGGCTGATGAGGTGCCGTTCAGCGAGCGCTACCAGTTCCAGGGCGACCCGCGCCATTGCCCTTATGCCGATGTCAAGGCCAATCACGGTTATAACTGGTATTTTGATAATTTGCGGGATGTGACAAATGTAATCACCGAGTGGCCGGGCTTTGACGCCACCCGGCTTAATAACGGGACCAGCGCCACAGCCGATGGCTGGCATGGTTCAGGCGGTACGACCGGCGATATGCTGGAGATTGATGTTCCGCGATTCTTCCAGTTCATCCGGACCGCCCTGACCGGTTCTAACGGGGTCTGGACCACCATCACCGGGTTCTCTTACTATTATATGGGTCTGGGCAATGAAATCGGCTATGATTCGGCCAACGGTTTTCCAACCAGTATTCCGACATCAAGTAAACCTTTTAATGGCGCCTCCGGTACGCGCAACGAAGATTCTATTACCACGGCTCTGAGTGGGGGCGTCAAATACATCAGGGAGAATGTCTCGCCTTACTGGTGGGGCATGCCCTGGCTGGGCGAGTTATATCCGGATAAGGCATATACGCCCACCTGGACTGCCAATGGCAATCTGCCCAGCGGCAGTACGGCCAATACCTATGTTCGTATCCGGCGCCAGAGTATTACCACTACCGGCGCGGCGCCCATAGCCAAGAGCGGGACCTTGCCGGTCGGCACGAACTTTTATACCACCGGCACGGCAAACCTGGCCTGCGTGCGCCGGACCAATACCTATGGTTGCACCTCGTTATTTAATATCGGTACAACCACCTCAACCTTCAGGCATAGATTTCCGACCGGCACGACCGGTAGTATCACGGTTTCCGGAACGAATATGGCTAATGCCTATTCTTTTCCCCTCCAGACCTCGATGGATATTAATCGCCCCTTTTCAACTACATACAATTGGACTGTTGTGCCTACGGAATTTAGTGTTGCTGATTATTCTTCCATTCGTTGTAGCGCCGAGATACTCAGGGGTTTAAGATTCTATGGCCATGTGGACGGCGCCGGGTGGGAAGGCAGTTCTCTGGTGCGGCTCCAGAATAATTCCCTTCCGGTCAGCCCGAGCGCTTTTCTCGCGGTCAACGGCCTGGCCCAGACCGTTCAGATGGGGACATCAGGCATTGCCCGCTATGCGGTTATGAGTTTGCTGCACAGTTTATTAAGCGCCGGGGTGACCGGCACGCCCAGCCGGGTGGTCCAGTTGCCCAGAATAGAAGTCAAACAGCCCAATGTCACCACCGAACTGGAAAACCCGTCAACGATTACCATTACCTGGGAGACCCAATGGAAACGTTGGGACGAGCAGAAATACACCTCGGAGTATTCGGATACATTTACCGAGGTTATTACGGATGTGAGGTATGCCTTGATTTATTCCCGCGACAACGGCCGGACCTGGCGGCATATAATAGATGACGACATTGTCAAGCCCGAACCGTCTGCCACGGCCGGCTATCCGACCCAGGCGTTCTGGTTGAACGATACTGCGCCGGAGGGCGATGAGAATTATACCTGGGATGTGGCTGATACCGCCTATTTCCCTGAAGGCAATTATATTATCAGGGTGGAGGCATACCGCAATAACCAGCTGACCCATTATGCCTACCACGAACAAAGAATATATATAAACAGATAGTATTAGAACCAGTTGACTAATTCTGGAGTGGGACTGATTAGTCGAATCGTGACCGTGAGCATTTGAGCCGGCGGCTCAAAGCGGAACGAACAAAGAATATATATAAACAGATAATAATGAAAACTAACCGTAAATCAATCTTGGGCACCACCTTTATTGAAATGATGATTGCCATAGTATGTCTATCGGCTGTTGCCATTGCCACCTTTGAAATTATGACCCAGTCGCAGGAGACCAATGACACGGTTAACGCCTGGAATATGCTCACCCAGTGGGGCCAGACCGCAATAAACAAGGTTAACCTCGATGTTACCCAGGCCTGCGTGCTCTACCAGAACGACACCTTGGGTAACGGCTATAAGGCCGACTTGCAAAGCGAGGCCGGTTTCCCGGCCCTGGCCACCAGCACACTGCCCACGATTGACGAGACCGGCACTTTTAGCCAGGATAGCGTCAGTGATGGTACCAGCACCCGCACCGGCAATGCCATACTTTATGCCACTAATACACTGCCTTATATATCTAAAGACCCGGCCGATGGCGGCTTAGTGACCCCGACGCGCCGGGTTGATATGTATCGGATGGTATATTATTACCTCTCGCCGGTCACCCAGACTATCGGCGCGAGTGCGACCTCGCTTCGGCTGGTCAAATGGACCAGTCGGGAATTTGCCGACTATAATCAGGTGGCGGCTATTACAGCCACCGAGCGGACTAATTTTGTTATAGAACTGTATTTCGACCGCGGCATCAGGCACCTCTGGGTCCCGCGCGATACGTCGGACACGGCATTCTATGCCATTGACGAATACGGCGGCATCAGCGCCTTGCCTGAGCCGTCTTTTACCATTCCGACCGGGATTGACGCGGATGGGAATGCCATGGTCAAGAGCGTCATTGACAGATTGGGCCGGGGGTTTGCCTCGCTGGCCTGGAATAATTCCACTACTTTCAGGACGCCTGATATCGTGCCCAAATTTGCCATGGGCAGCCAAGCCGGAGCCGGATTTCCGCACGGGATGGAGGTTCAGATAATCGGCCCGACCGGCGCCCGTCAGGTGCTGGTGCGATTAGTCCTGGCATACGTAGTCAGCGGCGCCGGGCAGAATCTCTATTCCACTGAAGCGCATACCATCGTTACCTTGAGGGAATATTAAGGTATCCGCTCCAAGAGATGAATTAGGGGGGGGGCTCCGCTTTGCTACGGGATAACTCGCAGCTAAAGCTCCGGAGTTTATACTGAGTGTAACGAACGTGTCGCTAACTGCGAGCAAACATTTTCTTGCGCAACTCCATGAGCACGCTCCAGGCCAGTATTATCAGGTAATACCCGCAGGCCACTTGGAGGGCGACTGATGTGGTAGTGGCGGCCGCGTAGATGGTCAGCGGAATGGCCATTAGGGCATACACGCCGCCGACGATAAAGGCGGCTGTAATGCGCGGTTTGCTCCAGACCTTGATGGCCGGGGTTTTTTCGCCGTGCGCTACGGTCTGGCCGCCGAATACCGGCGCGTAATAAACGGTCAGCAACACCACGTGCAATACCCAGGTCAGGTAAAATGAGTTGATGGTCTGAAGCAGGACCGGGTCGGTGATGAGTTGGTGGCGGAAGATTACCAGCCAGAGTATGAGTCCGAGCACCACCAGCAGAGGTATATTGCCGTAATTGACCTCGACCCCGGTGGTGACCTTGAACTCGCCCTGGAGGGTTTCCAGCACTTCGCCGTAAAAGACCCAGAGACAGATGCCGGCGCACAGGCCGTAGAGGTTTTTCCAGACCGGCGATTCGGTGGCCCAGCCGGCCAGCAGGAAGGCAAAGAACAGGGCCGTGAATCCGGCGCCGCAGATGATAGTGGCCCAGAGGCCGGCCTTGTAGGACCGGGCCGGGATGATATGTCCCAGCGCAAAGGCCAGCGCCATGATGCCTAACGATAATAAAAGCGGATGGTCTAACATAATCTCACCTTTCTCTTTTTCGGCAGATAATCATATCGGGCAGTCGGTGTCAACCCCGCACAGAAGCCCCTCACCCTTCCCTCTCCCCTAAGGGGAGAGGATAGGTGAGGGGGAAGGGCGGTCCAGCTCCTCGATAAATCCCTTGTGAAACCGTCCAGTCTAAGTTTAACGTTAATATGTTTGATTAACATTATTTATGTGCCGGGTCAAGTAAATAGTGTTACATTCTATATTAAACGTGCTACCGGGGATGAACCAGTCTGAGGTTGGAAGGACGGGATGATTGGAGTATAATAGAAAAAGGGAATCAGGTTCGGTTTAACCTGATTCCCTTTTTGGTTGATGGACTTATTCTATTTTGTATTTGCCGCCGGAATTGAAGTAATTCACGCCGTTATAACCGCCCCAGACAATCATTTCTGTGCCGGTCCAGGTGCCGCTGTGATAAAGCCGAGCGGCTGGGGCATTGTTGGCGGTTATCGGTCCCCAGATAGCATAGACCGGGTCATAGGCTCCGCCTGATTGCAGGACGCCGTCGCCGCCCCAAATGAACATCTTGTTGCCGGTCCAGATGCCGCTGTGATACATCCTGGCCGATGGGGCATTGGTGGTGGAAAGAGTGGCCCAGGTATTTGCCGCCGGGTTATAGATTGCGCCGTCGCCTAATGGCGCGGTTCCGTTATAGCCGCCCCAAATAATGATTTTCTTGTTATAGGTCTCGGAGCCTTCCCCGGTCCAGACCGAAGAGAATCCCCATCTTTGTGACGGCGCATTGGTGGTGGCCATCGGGGTCCAGATGTCATAGGCAATGTCATAGATGCCGCCGGAAGTGCCGCCGCCGTCGCCGCCCCAGACAATCATTTTCATTCTCCAGCTGTCCGTACCCGAGACCGGGCCGGTCCAGAATGCCATGTGTTTGGAACGGATAGATGGAGTATTAGCATGAGTCCCGTTCCTGAGGTTGGTCAGTTCGCTGCTGGTGCGCCATTCGTCCAGCACCGGGTCATAGACGCCGCCGGTATTGAACGCGGAACCGGCCTTGCCGCCCCAGATAATCATGACGTCACCGGTCCAGACCGCGCTGTGGAATGCCCTGGAATTTGGCGCATTGGTGGTGGCCACCGCGGACCATGAGCCGCCGCCCCCGCCTGATGGGTCATAGATGCCGCCGTCGTTATAGTAGGTGGTGCTGGCGCCGGAGGCCTCGATATTGTCTATGAGAATAGTCACCGCGCCGGGGTCTGAGACCGCTTTTAAACCGATGGATTTTACGTCGGTGAGCAGTGCCGGGTTGGTGAAATTGAGCGTAACCAGCGTCCAGGCTCCGGCATTCAGGGTGGTATTTATGGTCAGGTCTTCAACCGTGGTGGAGACGGTGGGCGTAACGGCTATTAAGAAAGATAACACGCCCGGCTGGATATTTTGCGAGGCCCTTATCCAGAAAGATGTTTGAGTGCGGGCCGAGATATTCAGCGGCGAAGGCAGGTCGCGATAAGCCAGTACCCCAGTGGTGAAGGCTGTGTCAACGGCGATGCTGATAGAACTGGTTCCTTCTTTGGTGATGGATGAGTTAAGAGTCGCGGTGATGTCCGGTGTCGTGCCGGTCCAGTTGCTGTCGCAATTGTCTATGGTTTGGGTGACGGATGATATAGTATAACCGCCCCAGATAATCATTTTGGAACCTGTCCAGATAGCGCTGTGGCCGGTCCGGCTGGATGGCGCCCCGGTCAGCGTGATATTAGACCAGGTATTGGCCGTCGGGCTATAGACTGCGCCGGTATTCAGGGTCTTTTGGCCGTCATAGCCGCCCCAGAAAAGTATCCCGTATGGCGGGGCCCAAAGCGCCGTATGATTGGTTCTTGAAGCAGGCGCGGTAGCATCGGCTAGTGTGGTATCCCAAGAAGTCAGGGTTCCGGCCACGTTGGAATAGTCGCTGGTGGTGACATAACTGTATGCCCTGACCCGGTAGTAATAAGTATTGTTGGCGGTTGGGGTTATGGCACCCTGGGTGGTATGCGTAAAAGCCGTGGTATCTGCCGTGAGGGTTGCTACCAAACTATAGGTAAGGGTCGGCGTGGCGCATTCCACATAGAAGCCGATTTCATTGTCCGTATTATCAGTCCAGGACATGGTGATAGAGGTGGCGGAAGTGGCCGTAACCACCAGATTGCCGGGCGCGTATAAATATAATTCGCCGCTGGAGCCGCTGTCCGAGTTGTTGTTGTTCAGGCAGCTGCTGATGCCGAGAAAGATGAAAAATGAGAGCATGAAGATAAGGGAGAAGATAATAATCTTTTTCATAAATACAAATCCTTTTGGCGCCGAAGCGCCATGGCGCTACTTATAGCGCCACTTACTATCTATTATACCCCGCCGATGCGGAATTACCCGAATATTTTGATATTTTATTATTGAAATGTCAAGAATAAAATATAAATTTGGTAGAAATAGGACTGTAAGAAGTTCCTTAATGTGTTATTCCCGTGAAAACGGGAATCCAGACAAATTAGGATAATCCTGGATTCCTGCTTCCGCAGGAATGACAAAGGGGCGCTAAATATAGAAATGAAAAAACAGGTTGATCTGATTATTGCCAATGCCCGGGAATTAGTGACTGTTTCCCGGTCCGCAGAACTCGGGATTATCCATAACGGAGCGGTAGCGGTAAAGAAGGGCCGGATAGCCGCCGTCGGCGCCAGCGATGATATCCTCAAATCATATTCATCCCGCAAGGTGATTGATGCTGAGGATAAGACCGTAACGCCCGGGTTGATTGATTGCCATACCCATCCGGTTTTTATGGGCGACCGGGCGGATGAGTTTGAACTGAAACTGAAGGGCGCCACCTACCAGCAAATCGGGGCCGCCGGCGGCGGCATCAAATCCACGGTCCGCAAGGTGCGCAATGCCACTAAGTCCGAATTGAAAGCCAACGCATTAAAATATCTGAACCGTTTTATCAGATGCGGCACCACCACCATGGAAGCCAAGAGCGGTTACGGACTGACCACCGAGGATGAAGTGAAAATGCTGGAGGCGATTAAGGAGTTGAATGGTGGCGCCATTGGCGCCATAAACTCCGAGCGTCCGGAGCTGGTGCCGACCTTCCTGGGCGCGCACGAAATACCTGACGAATACCGGAATAACAAGGCCGGTTATGTTGACCTGATTATCCAGGAGATGATTCCGCTGGTGGCCAGGCGCAAGTTAGCCGAGTTCTGCGATGTGTTCTGCGAAAAGAACGTATTTGAGATAGAGGACAGCCGGCGGATACTCAAGGCCGCCCAGGCGCATGGCTTGGGCATCAAGCTTCATGCTGATGAGTTCGCACCATTGGGCGGTGCGGAACTGGCCGCGGAATTGAATGCGGTCTCGGCCGACCACCTGATGGTCATTTCCGATGAGGGCATGCGCCGGATGAAGGAAAAGGGCGTGATTGCGGTCCTGTTGCCCGGCACGACCTTTATGCTGGGTTTGAAGAGCTATGCCCCGGCCCGGAAGATGATGGACGCCGGACTGACCGTGGCCCTGGCTACGGATTTTAATCCGGGCACGTCATTCACCGAATCGCTGCCGATGATAATGAGTATTGCCTGCGTCAAGATGAAGATGACCCCGGCCGAGGCGCTGACCGCCGCGACCATCAATGCGGCCCGCGCCATCAGGAAGGAAAAGCTCATCGGTTCGCTGGAACCCGGCAAACAGGCCGATATGGTCATCTGGGATTGCCTTTCATATAAACATATTCCTTATCACTTCGGGGTCAATCTGGTTGATAAGGTGATTAAGGCGGGTAAGGTAATTGAATGATTAAGCATCTTTTGTGGCTCATCTTCGCCTTTGTCCTTATTGCCCAGCAGGCCGTGTTAAAGGCATTGGGCATCCATCTCGGGCCGGGCTGGGAGGCATTGATTCCGGGCCTGTCTATCTTTGGAGCCGCTTTTGTCTTATCTTGGGCGGCTGAATTGGCCCAGATGGAAATTCCCCAGGCATTGGCCCTGGCATTTCTGGCCCTGATTGCGGTGGTGCCTGAATATGCGGTCGACATCTATTTTGCCTGGACGGCCGGCTCGGACCCGAAATATATCCACTATGCCACGGCCAATATGACCGGTGCCAACCGCCTGCTCATCGGACTGGGTTGGCCGGTGGTGCTGTTCGCTTATTATTTTGCCACCCGTAAAAAGGAAATACAGCTCGAGCCGGGCCATCGGATCGAACTATTTGCGCTCCTGGCTGCCACGTTTTATTCCTTCTTTATCCCCATCAAGGGAAGCATTACTATGATTGACTCGGTGGTGCTGCTGGCCATCTTTGTGTTTTATATCGTAGCGGCCGGCCGGGCGCATCACCAGGAACCGGAACTGGAAGGTCCGGTGGAATTATTCAGCAAGGGCTCAAGGTTTTTCCGCTGCGCGATTACCATCCTGTTCTTTATTATCTCCGGCTATGCGATTTATATCTCAGCCGAGCCGTTTGCCGAGGGGCTGTTGGCCAGCGGCCAGGCTTGGGGCGTTAATGAATTCGTGCTGGTCCAGTGGCTGGCGCCGCTGGCGTCCGAATCACCGGAATTCATCGTGGCCATCATCTTCGCCACCCGGGCCATGGCCGGCGCATCATTAGGCACGCTGATTTCCTCAAAGGTCAATCAGTGGACGCTGCTGATTGCCTCGCTGCCGATTGCCTTTACCTTAGGCGGCGGAACCATATGGGGGATGCAATTAGACCCGCTCCAGATGGAGGAGATATTCCTGACGGCCGCCCAGTCGCTCTTTGCCATCTTTGTCCTGTCCAATTTCCGGTTTTCCATGCTGGAGGCGGTGGTGTTGTTGGTGCTCTTCTCAACGCAATTGATGATACCGCTGGTTATGCCGGCCTTGTTGCCAAATATGCCGACCGAACAACTGCAGGCATTGGAAATCAAAGCCCGATTGGGTTACGGCGGATTTTATATCGCGCTTTCTATATTGATGATAGCATTGTCTTACAACCGGCGTAATGCCATCTTGTGCCTTATCAGGCCGGAGAAAAATAAATAAACTTGGAAGGAGATATGATATGTTGGGATTAGCCGCGATGTTGATTCTGGCCTACGGGCCTCTGCAATGGAGTTTTCCCTGGTGGGTCTGGGTCTTGTGCGTCGTTTTCGGGAGTATTGAAGGCGGTCACCGGACCAAGAATCTGATAATCAAGAAAACGGATAAATAACAGATATCAGGCGGGCCCGGATTGCGATGCCGGTTTAACGGGATAAATCACCATTAGGTTTAGTCCATATTTTTATTTACCGCTTAACTTTTCCTGCCAAAAATCCGAATGTATAACTACTTCGATATGAGAAGAGCTTTGTTTGTTCTGAGTTTGGTTGTGGGCCTGACAGTAATTACCGGGCCGGTTACGGCTGATAGTAAAATCACCTACATCACCCTGTCCCAGCTGGCTCAGAAGTATAATCTTAAGCACGAGAAGGATAACCTGACCGGCCGCGAGATGTTTTCAGGCAACGGTTATAATATCATTGCCTCTAGTGGCATGTCCGGCATCATGGTTAATAATAAGTTTACCGTTCTTGAGCAGAAGTTGAAGTCCATTAACGGCCAACTGGCCATTTCCAAGAGTGATTTTTCCAAGGTGGAGAATATTCTCATAGAACCGCACCGCAAGGAAATCAGCGTAAAGCCCAAAGGGGTTATCAGGAAGGTGGTGATTGACCCGGGTCATGGCGGTGATTTTCGGGGTTGTAAGGGGCGCAACGGCTTGTGCGAGAAAGAGGTTAACCTGGATGTATCTAAGCGGCTGCGTGAACTGCTGGAGGAAAAGGATATCAGGGTGGTCATGACCCGGACCACGGACCGGTCGCTGTCGGCTAATCTGAACGAAGACCTGCGCAGCCGGGTCGAAGTGGGCAATCGGGAACAACCGGACCTTTTTATTTCCATCCACTGCAACTGGTCAAATGACCCGTCAGTCAAGGGGTTTGAGGTCTATTATTCACCCGAGAATAATGTTTTGCCTTCTTTGAGCAGCCGGTCGATTGGCGATGACAAGCCGGATGACCGTCAGACCCAGAAGGCGTTGTCTTATATCCTCAAGGATGAATACAGCCGGCGGACCATAGAAATCGCTAAGGCCATCCAGAAACAGTTTAATAAACTGCCTACCGAAGACCGGGGCGTGCGCAAAGCCAATTTCAAGGTGGTTAAATACAGCGAGTATCCGTCTATCCTGATGGAGATGGGTTTTCTTTCCAATAAGACCGAGGCGGCTAATTTCACCCGCGATTCCTACCGCCAGGAGTTGGCCGAGCGGATAAGGGATGCCATTGTTTCCTACAGCGGCTCCGGTAATCAGACCTCCAGCCAATGGGAATAGGTTCACCCCGCACCTAAATGGTATGAATAGTTAGTAATATGCAGACGTAACAAAACCATTTAGATGCGGGGTCTAAGAGCCAGTACGTCGCTTCGCTTCTACTGGCTCTAAGAAAATATTAGATTTTTCTTGTTTTATCTGCCAGGTTGGTTATATTAAATTTAACCAAATAATCCGATAAAGGCCTCGGGCCGAAGGAGAGTAATATGAAAAAGATATTGATAGTAACGGTCGTAATTTTTGGTTTTGGATTGTTTGCTGCGGCAAGATGGACTTTGGCACAGCACAGCGATGGGGGCAGTGGGCATGGCAACTCGAATTCAGGCGGTACAAGCCACGATGATGACGCATACCAAAAGGCAATGGACGAGGCGCGTAAACAAGCCGATGCAAATAGTACCAAAGCGGCGGAAGACGCGGTCAATAAAGCTTTAATGTATAGACCCAATGATCCGTCGGCCCTGGCATTAAAGGCGCGTATTACGAAAAAGATTAAAGGCATGACTTATACCGGCACTAATGAACAGGGATTGCAGGAATATAAGCATAACAAGACCGGGATGATTTTTGTCCTAATACCGGGCGGCACGCTGGTAATTGAAGAGGCGGATAATGGCTCGGTAAACGATGGTAGCGGTGCAGGCAGTGGTTCAGGTGGTGGCTCAGGCAGTGGTGATAATTCAGGAAATAATAGCAACAAAAACCGACGCGAGTTGAAGGTAGATGATTTCCTGATGTCAAAATACGAAACACCCCAAGGTGTTTGGATTAACTTTATGAACGATAATCCATCATTTTTCAGAAAAGGCAAGGATTATCCTGTGGAACAGGTTACGCATGAGAACTGCCAGTCATTCTGCAAGAAGACGGATTTAAGGCTGCCTAGTTGGGTGGAATGGGAATACTCAGCCAGAGCCGGCAGTGTCACCCCTTACTTCTGGGGTAAGGAGCCGAACGAGGAGTATTTTTGGTATAACAAGAATTCCGTGGCTTCCACCCATCCAATTACTACCAGGAAAGGTAACGGTTTCGGGCTTTATAATATGCTGGGTAATGTGATGGAGTGGACCAATGACCTGTTTAAGGACCGGGTGAGAGGCAAGGCCGAGGACACTGAACCGGGGCAGGGAGAAGTGGAAGGCAACAAGGAAAAATACGGAATGCTTCGGGGCGGGGCCTGGGACCAGCCGGCCGAGTTATGCCAGTCAGCCAGTTATATCCAGGTGTTACCTACGGCTAAGGATAAGAACGCCGGATTCCGTTGCGCCAAGGATATTAATAAGCCGTAATTAGTATAAATAAGATACATTAACCAAAACCTCGTTCCTTGAGTAACATCAGGGGGCGGGGTTTTTTATTTGACCCGGTTAATAATCATTAGTATAAACTAATCTATGATTACAGTAGAACAGGCATTAGGCATTATCAGGCAGAATATCCCGCCGGCGCAATTTGAGAAAATGGCTTTGATGGAGTCCTTGGGCCGGGTGCTGGTCGAGGATGTGTTCTCTGATGTGGATATGCCGCCATTTGACAAGTCGGCCATGGATGGCTATGCGGTCCGGAGCGAGGATATCCAATCACCGCCGGTAGAGCTGGAGGTGCTGGAGATAGTGCCGGCTGGTTCGATGCCGACCAGAGAGGTCAAGCCGGGCAAGGCCATCAAGATAATGACCGGCGCGCCGGTGCCGCGCGGGGCTGATGCGGTGATTATGGTGGAAAAAACCAAGTATGAGCCGTCTACCAGGACGGTCCGGTGCCTGAGCACCATTAAGAAGAACGCCAATATCTGCTTTAAGGCAGAAGACATTAACGCCGGGGCCAAGGTTATTTCGCGCGATACCAAAATCACGCCGCAGGTTATCGGGCTCCTGGCGGCCGTGGGCAAGGATAAGGCGCAGGTTTATAAATATCCGTCTGTCGCTATTGCCACGACCGGAGATGAGCTGGTGGAGATTAACCAGAAACCAAATGGCGCGCAAATCAGGAACAGTAATACCTATTCGCTGTTATCCCAATTGGTCAATATCGGGATGCCGGTTACTTCATTGGGAATTGTCAGGGATAATATTGAAATAATGATGGAGAAGGTTTCCGCCGGGTTGAAGTCGGATATGCTGATTCTGACCGGCGGGGTTTCTATGGGCGATTATGATATCGTGGAGGATGTTTTGAAGAAACTGGGGGTAAGGATTCTCTTTGACCAGGTGGCCATCAAGCCGGGCAAGCCGACTGTTTTCGGGATTGGGCCGAAGGGGCAACTGGTATTCGGGCTGCCCGGAAATCCGGTCTCGGCATTCGTGATTACAGAGATTTTCATCAAGGAAGCGTTGTCCTTATTATGCAATGATGCCGGCATAAAGAATCGGATAATAGAGGCGGAGTTAGCCGCGCCGATAGCCAGCACGTCCAACCGGCAGCAATACCTGGGCGCCAGGATTTTGCAAGATGGTTTGGTAGAGCCGATAGATGGGCATGGTTCTGCGGATATCTTGTTTTTAAGCCGGGCTGATGCGCTTATTATTGTGCCGCCGGATGCGCCTCAGTTAGCCGTTGATAGCCATGTAAGGGTAATGGTGTTTTAGATGATGAAAGAACGCCTTATTAGGGCATTGCCGTTGCTTTCAGGCATCCTGGCCTGGTTGTCTTATCCGCCGGCTGACATCTCCTTTCTGGCCTGGGTGGCCTACGTTCCTCTGCTTTTTTACATATCTGAAATATCCCAGCAAACCGGTTCTTTCGGGAAACGATGGCTGGGTTTACTTTGGCCGGTCTATTTAGGCGGGGTTTTGTTCTTCATGTTAGGGCTGGTCTGGCTCAGGCACGTTAGCTGGGCCGGGCTTTTTGTCCTGCCGCTGGTGCTGTCTTTATACTGGGTGATTTTTGCCGTAGGCGGTTATTTTATAATGCGTTATTTTTCTTTTTTCTATGCGGCGTTTCTGATACCGGCCGGCTGGGTGTTCCTGGAATACCTGCGTTCATTTGTCCTGACCGGGTTTCCCTGGTTATTCGCGGGGCATACTCAATACCGCTGGATTTTGTTCATTCAGATAACTGATATCGCCGGAGTTTACGGAATATCCTTTGTGGTGTTGTTGGTCAATATGGTGATTTTTGTATTAATAAAAGAACGGTTGAAGATTAAGCTTAAAACAACAGTGTTAATTGCGATTACCGTGGTTATATTTACCTGTGCTCTTTTATACGGAGCAAGCCGATTGAGCGGTTTGTTAGTCAAAGAAGGTCCGATTATCGGGATTGTCCAGGGTAATATTGAGCAGAGTTTAAAGAGTGACCCGGAAAGCGCATATGATATTTATAATAAGCATTTTGACATGACCAATGAATTGTTGAAGTCCCAGCCCCGGCCGGATTTGGTGGTCTGGGCCGAGACGATGTTTCCTCGTATCATTGGGTTAGATGAGGAAGGCCTTATGGTATTAAAAGATACCGTGGCTTTGTGCGGCGTGCCGATGCTGATAGGGGCCTTGACCGCCAACGAATCCCAGGTTAAAGAAAGAAAATTTGATATTTTTAACAGCGCTTATTATCTGGATGCCAACGGTGAATTGCTTAATCGTTATGATAAATCACATCTAGTGCCGATAAGTGAGTATATACCTTTTAAGGATACAAAGGTATTCAAGGGGATTGTCCGGGCTGTTATTCTGGCGTTATCCGAACTTCCAGAGGTTTACGGGATGTTAGAGGGCACTAACTTTGAGCCGTTCCGGCTTAAGGTAAAAAGAGAAAATTCAAAGACAGATGATTATAAATATGGGGTTTTGATCTGTTACGAGAGTATCTTTCCTGAACTGGCGCGTGAGAGTGTCAAAAGAGGCGCTGATTTTATCGTTAATGTGTCTAATGACGGATGGTTCAAGAATAGTTCAGAACTGGATCAGATTTTGGCCATCTCCGCCTTCAGGGCGGTTGAGAACAAGACTACCTTTGTCCGCGCCACTAATACGGGTATTTCTGCGATTATCCAGCCATCAGGGAGGATATATGTCCTTAAGAATAAAGATGGTAAGGTAAAAGAGGTTGAGGGAACCTGGGCAAAACCGCTGGTTATCTCGGAACAAAAAGGAACTTTTTACACCCGTTGGGGCGACTATTTCCCGTATTTATGCCTATTTATTGCAGTTATTATAATTATCTTAAAATATCTCAAAATCATTGACAAAATATATTAACAGGGCATAATAGGGATGTTATTATTTTCACAAAACAAGCTATAAGGAGGTATTTAATATGAGTACACTTACTCGGGTATTGATAGTGGTAATCTTTGTAATGAGTTTAATATATTTGGGAATAAGCGCGGCGCTGTTTTCCTACCGGGTTGACTATAAGGATATGCTGGAAAAAGAGAAAGTGGCGCGTAAGAAGGATGTGGAAGAAAGGGATGATGCAATAAATAAACTTAAGGGCAAGTCCAATGATTTGGAAAAGAATATCAAGACGTTGGAGGGTAATATTAAAACCCTTAATCAGGATATGGAAACCGCTCGTAATGAATTAACCGACTGGAAAAACAACAGCACCAAATTGACAAATGATTTAACCGCTCTTAATGCCAGTTATGAAAAACTGCAGGCATCGTTGACCGACCAGATTCAGAAGAATAAGGAACTCAATGAGACGGTGGAGAAGCTTCAGGTCACCAAGGATGAGGCGGTTAAGGAGAGGACTACAATAGAGGAGAAATTCATACAGGCCCAGAATACCATAATTCAACTGGAGAAAAACCTTGCCACCTTGGAGCAGCAATATTTAGTGCAGGCTAAAGAACTGAATCAAACCAAAACTATACTTGATGATTATAAGAGAAAGTTCCCAACCGGTTCAATAGATGTCGTGTCGATCAAGCTGATAGAGGGGAAAATTACCGCCATCAGCGACAAGCCGGATTTAAATATTGTGATGGTTAGCGTTGGCAAAAACGACGGCGTAGAAGTAGGGATGAGATTTACAGTTTATAGGGCTGATAAATACGTTGCTAAGGTTCAAGTGGAAAAAGTTGAAGCCCAGTGGGCAGCCTGTTTTAGCATAAAAGAATTTCAGGCAGATACCATAAGAATCAACGATAATGTAACCACCAGCCCCTATTAAGCGCTGCTAACGATTTTGACATAAAGTGGCGAGAGCGTGTTACAATATTTTATCCTAGAGGATTAATTATATTATCATCCCGGTAATAGTGCCTTCAAAGACCAGTTTATTGTTAACAATTCCCTGTGTCTCAAAAAACGCCCTGCGGTTGTTCATGTCTGTGCATTTAATAATGATGATTAATTTATCACCAGGAATGACCGTGCCCCGGAATTTAACCTTATCAATACCGCTGAACCCGATGAATTTATCGCCCGGACTGATTCCCATAAGGCGTGAAAAAACGCTGGCCAGTTGGGCGGATGCCTCAACCATAAGAACGCCGGGTAAAAGAGGCCGGCCCGGGATATGACCGCGCACCCAAAATTCATCAGCCCGGACATTCTTTAGTCCGACAATCAATCGGTTATCCTTATCAAATTTAAGCACCGCATCAATTTGTTCCATCTCATAACGGTGGGGGATGAGTGAACGTATTTTCTCTTTGTCAAGTGCGACATTATTTACGTCGATGGTGCCGATATCCGTCAGTAACGTTGAAGGCATAATTCCTCCTATTGGCTGTTTTGAGTTAAATAAATCTTACGCATCTGATGGAAGAAGTCAAGATATTCCTTGGTGCAATAATCAGGATACGTCCAGGGCATGGCCTGGAATTTCTTCCCGCTGCCTTTGACCGCGCGGTATTGCAAGGTTATTTCCGCATAGATGCCGTCTTTGAGATAGATGCGGTGCGAATAATCCTTTGTGGTCGCCAGGATGACCTTGCCGGAGGTGAGATATCCGGGATCCAGGTTCACCGGCCTGGTTACTTTCGCGCTTGCTGTTCCGGCGATTACTTCTTCTAATCGGTTGGTTTTTATTTTTATGTCGGTGATAGCATCCGGCTGGATGGCCTTTTCAAATGACAGAAAAAACCGTTTAAGGTTATTGCCCATCTCATTGGTGTAATAATCCGTGAAAGTGAAAGGAATTCCTTGGGCAGGTGTCTTCAGGTCAATCACGCCGAAAAGTGATACCAGCTTTTCTTCAGCTATTCTGAAGAATGAAGTATTTGTTGCAAGAATGCCGATAAAGAGTTTTACCGGCGAGGGTAGCAGAATTTTCCCCATAATTACTCAAGGTGGTTCCGGCGATTAATTTTCCCTGTCTTTGACAGCCAGCAGAATATCCGTTATTCTTCTGGCTGTTTCAATCTGCCGTTGGGGTGTATCATAGAGGCCGTTCTGAACCAAGGCTTTTATGCGGCGAATCCTAACCTGCTTGATACGTTTGAGTTCTGATAAAGACGGGATATGCCGCTGGATTATTGATAGGGAGTTCCTATCATTATGCGGTGTCGATAATCTGCGCCATGCCTTGTAGAAATTCTGGTGGCCGGATCTGTATGCGCGATACGACTCTTCCCTCTCTCTTCTCATCTTACCCTCTCTCTCTAACTAACGCTTCATCCCTTTAGTTAGTCCTAATATATAATCGGATATTATAGAGGCAAACTTTAGAATTTATCCGGTATTTTATTGCTTTATTACATTCAATATATAGAGTGATAATAATGAGCAAATTGAAGATGTCGATTCTTGTTTGTTTTGGATTACTTGTTTTTCTGAGTATAATTATTGCTCAGGAAAGCCCTAATCCCGGCGAAGAATCGGTGCCTCCTTCCAACAAGAAAGATGTTACGGATCCTGATACCATTCGTAGGTTGGAATTACACATTGCCCGGTTACGGGGATTAGAGTTCAAAAAAGATCTAAAGGTGGGCGTGAAACAGAAAGATGAATTGAAATCAAAAATGATGGAACAGGCGGAAAAGGAACCGCCTGAGGAATACGAAAAGGTTCGTAAGGCGCTGATTAAGCTCGGTTTTGTACCGGCAGATTTAAATCTGCGTCAGTTTATGATTGACCTCTATACCGAGCAGATAGGCGGTTTTTATGATCCACAGGAAAAGGAGTTGTACGTTGTTCCGGCAAGAGATGCTGCTTCCGAACCGCCAGATACGCTAGGTATTCCTTGGAATATGATAGCCACGATTCACGAAATGACCCATGCACTCCAGGATCAGAATTTTGATTTATTGACATTGCCAATGGAAGAGGAAATCAATGATGATTTAGCCACCGCTGTCAAATCCTTGGTTGAAGGCGAAGCGTCTTTTGTGATGTATGATTATGCGCTTAGGCAAAGAGGTTTTGATTTGTCGTTACTTCCGGATATATCTGACAATCCTGACCCGACGCCTTTTTCGGATCGTTCATTGATTGACCGGGCTCCTCTTTACATCAAAGAGGGAATGATGTTTCCATACACCAAAGGGTTGGAATTCGTTAAATACGTCAAAGCGCGCGGTGGATGGGAAGCAATAGATGAAATATATTCCGACCTGCCGTCATCCAGTGAACAAATCATCCATCCTGAAAAATACTTTGTAGAGCGTGATTATCCAATGGCGATCACTATCCCGGATATCACCGACGTCCTGACCACTTCCCGATGGACGCTTCTTCTGGATAATGTAATGGGTGAATTAAATATCGGTATACTTAAGAAGCAGTTTTTTCCGACCTTTAGCAGCAAGAGAATGTCCGAAGGCTGGGATGGTGATGAATTTATACTCTGGGAAGACCAAATAACCAGGAATTCCTTACTGGTTTGGTTTAGCACCTGGGATAGTGAAAAGGATTCCAGGGAATTTTTCAATGCCTACCAGAAACTGATAGCCAAGAAATATACCGGTGCTTCAGACGAATTCCCTAAGGCCCAATTGAAGAGTAAAGAAATTAATAAGGTGACTTGGAAATTGGAACGGCCGGAACTGGCTTCCGACACGAGTAAGGCCAAGATGAAAACCAACCTGATTTCATTAGAGCAAAGAGGATTAGATGTTTTGCTTATCGAGGATATACCAGAGGATTTATTTGGTAAGATATCTTTAACAATTTGGAACAATATGGAAAAACAGGAGCAGAAAGAAGTAAGGCGAATTACGCCGAAGAAGAAGGAAGAGAAATCAGAACGGACGGGTTCAGAGAAGGATAAGAAATGATTGGACAAGCAAAATGTGGAGATATGGTTAAGGTAAACTATATCGGAAAACTTGATGACGGGACTATATTTTATAACTCTGATGAAAAGGGAGCTCTGCAATTCAAGGTGGGTAATGAAGAAGTTATAGTTGGTTTTGAAGATGCTATTATTGGGATGAAAGCTGGTGAGTCAAAAATTATAAGAGTTTCGGCTGATAAGGCCTACGGCCCATTTCGTAAAGAATTAATAGCCGTGATTCCGAGAGACGAGTTTCCCAAGCATATAACGCCTGAAGTCGGGCAGATATTACAAATCACCCAGTCAGATGGGGTGCAGATATTTTTTAGAGTGACCGAGGTTTGTGATTTATCTGTAACCGTGGACGGTAATCATCCTCTGGCCGGCAAGGACCTAACCTACGAGATTCAACTTCTTGAGATTTGTCCGGCTATGTAATAACAAGTCAATTAGACCGCATGATTTTAGCATAATATATGATTTTAGCTATGTGTTCGGTAAGCGTGGCATAATGAAACGCTTCTTCTAAAGATTGTCCGGCTGAAAACAAACCGTGTCCCTTAATTAATACAGAACGGTATTTCTTCAAGAGCGGGGGAAGGTTTTTCTCAAGTTCCTTAGAGGCGGTTGCCTTCAGACATTTCAGGATAGGTATCTTTGGCAGGGCGATCATCCCTTCTACGTCTATCGGGATAATCTCTTTCCTGATTAGTGAAAATGCAATGGCTATGGGTGGATGGCAGTGTACAATGGCTTTTGAGGAAGTTGTGCGATATATTGCCCGATGGACATTGATCTCGGTTGAATCCAGATAATCATTCCAGGTATTCTCTAGGCCAGTGCGGATAATATCCCTTTTTGTAAGAAATCCCTTCATTACTCCGCGGCGGGTAATATAGATTTTATTGCCTATTTTAAGAGAAATATTCCCGCTGTGCGAGTGATTGAGTCCGCTGACAAAGAGCGCATTGCCGATTTGCTTGAATATCTTTAACATTAGCGAACTCCTGAAACTTAGTTTATTAGTATCAATGGTTATCCTTTTAGGGTCTTATTAAATATCTCTTGCGCCTTTTTAACATCTGCCTTTTTGTGGATAATTGATTGGAGCGCTTTTGCTATTGCTACCGGATGAGCACTTTGCCAGATATTTCTTCCCAGGTTTATACCAGTGGCTCCTTGTTGCATCCCGTCATAAACGAACTCCAACACTTCCCGTTCGGTTTCACATTTCGGGCCGCCTGCTATAACCACAGGAACAGGGCATCCTTCCACTACTTTGTTAAAATCCTTACACCAATAGGTTTTGACCACCCGAGCGCCTAATTCGGCGGCAATCCGGCAACATAATGCAAGGTAACGAGCCTCCCGTTTTTCTAGTTCCTTGCCTACGGCGGTGACTGCCATTACCGGAATGCCGTATCGCTCGCAGTCATTCACAAGTGTAGCGAGATTTAAGAGCGATTCCTTTTCGTAATCGCTGCCGATGAAGACGGATATACCAACAGCTGTTGCATTCAATCTGATAATTTCCTCGATAGATGTGGTGAGTCCCTCATTTGCCAGGTCTTTTCCCACCACGCTGGCGCCACCGGATACTCTTAATATAATAGGTTTCATCTTAACCGCATCGATGCTGGCACGCATCACGCCTCTGGTGGCAAACAGTGCATCGCAATAAGGCAAAAGCGGCTTGATGGTCTCGCTCGGTTTTTCCAGACAATGAGTGGGTCCTTGGAAATACCCGTGGTCCACGGGTAAAAAGAAACAATGGCCATCTGGTTGGATAAGTTGGCTCATCCGGTTTTTCATTCCCCAGTCCATATTTTAACCCTCCTCTAAAGTAAATGCATTAATTTAGTTGTTTCCTAAGGATAATATTTTTAGTTTTGCGTTTCAATAATTACTTTAATAGATTTATCCGGTTTAACGGTTAATTGGAATCCCTTAACTGTGTCTTTAAGCCCGAATCTGTGAGTAATCATGTCTTTTACAGTGATCTTTTTAGAGTTTATTAATTCCATTGCATCAAGATGGTCTTTTTCATTACCCGCATAGGAGGACGTTAAGGTTATTTCGTTACGCCAGAAGAGTTTATTTATCTGGATGCTGATTTTCTCATCGTTGGCAGGTGCGAAGAATAGAATCGTTCCGCCCCTTTCCACCGATTCGATTGCCTGTTTTACCGCGTTTGTCGCTCCGGTGCAAAGTATAACCAGGTCAGCTAAGCGGCCTTTATTATGTTTCCGTAAGATAGATGGAACATCTCCGTCGGCTTTTATAGCAATATTTGCGCCGAATTTCTGTGCCGCGTCAAGGCGGAAATCATCTGTGTCAGTAGCGAATATCGTATCCGCACCTGATGCCCGGGCGCATTTTATATGTAACAGACCAGCAATTCCGCTTCCTATAACGAGGATACTTTGTTGGGGTTTTAATCCGGCCTGTTTTTGCCCGCGAAGAACACAAGCCAAAGGTTCGGTAAAAGTGGCTTCTTCATAAGAAATCTTATCAGGTATTCTGAATACGCCCCTATCGACATTGATTGCCGGAATTCGGACATACTCGGCAAAGCCACCTGGATAGAAATTAGTTTGCCTTAATATGTCACAAACTGTGTGGTGGTCGTTCAGGCAGTAATGGCATGTATTACAAGGGACGTGGTGTGCGGCGACAATACGATCGCCTTTTTTATATTTGGAAACGCCCTCACCGACCTTATCGACGACACCGGCAACTTCATGTCCCAGGACTAAAGGTGCTTTTTTTATACGATACCATTCCATTACATCACTGCCACAAATACCGCTTGCTTCAATCCGCATAACTAATTCGTCTTTAGCCGGCTCAGGGTTGGGCATTTCCTCTATACGGATATCATTATTATTATAATACATTGCCACGCGCATAGGAGTTATTATTACATTATTACTGGATTGCCTATTCTAAAGGAAATCTCATCGTTCTGGGTGTATTTAAGCTCTTGTTTGACATACTTGAATATTTCCAGTATTTTATTTGACATACAGATGTAATATAGCATAATAAGTAAAAATAATCAACTAAATGAAGATTATCGCGGGGTGGAGCAGCCTGGTAGCTCGCAAGGCTCATAACCTTGAGGTCGTGGGTTCAAATCCCACCCCCGCTAGTTACTGCCTCTTATAAACGTAGTGAGTTATAGGCAGTTATCCCTATGAATGTCGGAGTTGCAAACTTACATCCCTGAAATGCTTAAACTTGCCTTAGCCCAGATAAACCCCACGGTTGGTGATATCAGGGGCAATACCGTTAAAATCATCTCATATATTAATAAGGCCAGAGTTAGGAAGGCCGATGTTGTCATTTTTCCAGAACTGGCTATGACTGGTTATCCACCCGAAGACCTGCTCGATATACCTGGATTTGTTAACTCTAATTTAGAAGCATTGGATAAAATAAAGCATCAAACAGGGGGTATTACTGCCATTGTCGGATTTGCGGATAGAGACACAAAAGGTTTTCTTTATAATTCAGCCGCGTTATTATCAAACAAGAGAATGCTTGGTATTTACCATAAGATGCACCTGCCTAATTATGGTGTGTTTGACGAAAAGCGTTATTTTACGGCAGGAACACAATGCCCTGTATTTCGAGCAGCTAAAACAGCGTTAGGAATAAATATCTGCGAGGATATATGGATGGATAGGGGACCAGTAGATTATCAGGCAAAACAAGGTAAAGCAGAAATCATTATCAATATCAGTTCTTCGCCTTTTCATACCGGGAAATATTTTGAGCGCCAGCAAATCCTCAGGCGTCGCGCTAATGAAAACAAGATTTATATCGTTTATGTCAATCTTATTGGTGGGCAGGATGAACTGGTTTTTGACGGACGGTCCATGGTATTTAATCCGGCGGGCGAACTTATTGCTCAGGCAAAGGCTTTTAAGGAGGACTTGCTCGTTGTGGACATACCGCAAGAGATACAGAATACGGTATATAAGGTACAAGCGACAGGAGAGATAGGTGAGATATATGAGGCGCTAAAATTAGGCCTGAAAGATTACATCAGAAAGAACGGTTTTAAGAAGGTGCTGATTGGTTTAAGCGGTGGGATTGATTCAGCCCTGACTGCCCTGATTGCCGTGGATGCTCTGGGTAGGGGAAATGTTCATGGGTTCTACTTGCCATCTGAATTCTCATCGCAATTGAGTAAGCAATGCACCCTCGAATTAGCACACAATTTGGGTATAAAATTAGTAACAGTGTCAATCAAGGATATCTATCAGAAATACCTGAAATCATTGGGGTTGTCCGGGAAAATTACCCTGACACACGAAAATCTGCAATCACGAATCAGAGGCACGATTCTTATGGCGCTTTCCAACACGACCGGCGCGATTGTCCTGACTACCGGTAACAAGAGCGAGATGTCCACCGGTTATGCCACACTTTATGGCGATATGGCCGGTGGTTTTGCTCTTATTAAGGATGTGCCAAAAACCATGGTCTACAAATTATCATCTTATGGTAATGACTTGTTTTATAATAAGACAGGTAAGTATCCCATTTCTGCGGAAATAATCACCCGTCCGCCTACGGCTGAACTCAAGCCCAACCAGAAGGATTCTGATACGCTTCCCGATTATGAGGTTCTTGACCTGATTTTGCAGGCGTATATAGAAGAAAATCGAAGTTTGGATGAGATTATTCAATTAACCGGAGCGCCGTTAAAAGTAGTTGAACGGGTGATAAGGATGGTGAGTCTAAGTGAATACAAACGTCGTCAATCTCCGCCCGGAGTAAAAATTACGCCGCGCGCCTTCGGCAAAGACCGCCGCTTCCCGATTACTAACAGGTTTTCATGAGGGTTATATTCTCCTTCCAAACTCTTGACTAATCAGATGTTTTTTTGCAGTATAATAGCAATATGGAAAAAATCGGTCATATTTCATTCGGTGATATCGCTGTAAATTTGGGCTATACCACGGCGGAAAAGGTCAATGAATGCCTTGAGATTCAGCGCAAAATCAGGGATATGGGAGTAGTGCCCAAGAAGCTCGGCGAGGTAATGATTGATAAAGGGTATCTCACCGAAACCCAAGTCAGGGATATATTCCAGAAACAGGGCTTGGAAGGCGGTCATACCCAGATTATCGGATATAAAATAATTGCGCTAATAGGCCAGGGGGCCATGGGTGCGGTTTACAAGGCGGTCCAGTTGAGCATGGAGCGTGAAGTTGCGCTAAAGGTACTCTCGCCTCACTTGGTCGGCAACGAGAAATTCGTCATGCGGTTCTTCAAGGAGGCACGGGCCGTGGCTCGGCTCAATCATCCTAATATTATCCAAGGTATTGACGTAGGCGAATCTAACGGCATTCATTACTTTGCCATGGAATATGTCCAAGGCAAGGACATGGAAGACATCATTAAACAGCAGGGGCCAATGGAGGAAAAGAAACTGACCGAACTTATTCTCCAGGTAGCCAGGGCATTGGAACACGCCTGCAAGAATAATATGGTGCACCGGGATGTTAAGCCCCGTAATATCATGATTACCAATAAAGATAATACCGTTAAATTATGTGACCTGGGTTTAGCGAGATTGGTGGTTGAAGGCGATACCTCGCAACAACAGAAGGTTCGAATGGGCACGCCGGCTTATATCTCGCCTGAACAAGCGCGCGGCGAGCCGGATATTGATATTCGCAGCGATATCTATTCGCTGGGCGTGACTTTTTATTTCTGCATTACCGGTGAGATTCCTTTTAAAGGCGAAACCGCTCTGGTTGTGATGAGTAAGCATATTAATGAACAGCCTATCCCGCCTAAGCAGAAGAATCCGCAGATTTCAAATATGGTGAATACCATCATTTTAAAGATGATGTCCAAGAAACGGGAGGGGCGTTATCAGACACCGGCTGAGTTAATCACTGACTTGGAGAGAGTATTGCAGGGGGGTGAAATAAAAATGGCTGCACCGATAACCGCTCAACCCATTGCTAAATCGATGCCTGTCAAAACGGCTCCTTTGGTTGGTAAAATTAGCGAGCAGACCGTGCAACGGCTTAAGGCGCGTCGGTTGGCCCGGATGGGTTATATTGCCAAGAGGCGGTTTAAGAGATAATATCAATGAAAATAAAAATTACGGCTTATGGAATATTAAGAAGCTATCTCGGACAAGGCAGTGTTACTACTCTGGAAAAGGAAATTAGTCGGCCTAAACCTATTAAAGAGATTGCCGGTGAAATGGGTATTCCGGACGGGATGATAATGATGGTGGCAGTTAATGACCAGCAAAAAGATTTTGACTATGTTCCGCAGGATGGCGATGATATTAAACTTATTCCGCCCATTAGCGGCGGGTAAGGCATGGATTAAATTATGAAACGATCTTATAAATGTAATGAACTGACAGAAAAAAACGTTTCTCAAGAGGTAATTCTGAGTGGTTGGGTTAAGAGCCGGCGCGACCACGGCCCGATTATCTTCCTCGACTTGTCAGACCGTTTTGGCGTTATTCAACTGGTCTTTAATTCCCAGCAACGGTCGGATATCCATAAACAGGCTGAACTGCTCAAGCCCAATTATGTCATTACCGTAAAAGGCAAGGTTATTGCCCGGCTCAAAGGTTATGAGAATCCAAATCTGCCTACTGGCAAGATAGAGGTAAATGTTACGAAAGTGGAAGTCTTGGCCAAGAGTGACCCCTTGCCGGTGGATATTGATTCGTCAGTCCAGACCGTATCAGGAACCAAGGAAGTAACCACGCTCAGTTCTTCAGAATTATTGCTCAAATACCGTTATCTTGACCTGAGGCGCCCGGAGATGATGAATAACCTGATTTTTCGCCATAAGATTGTTTATAAAATTAGGGAATATCTCAGTCACCAGGGTTTTACCGAGGTAGAAACACCGATTCTGACCAAGAGCACGCCGGAAGGCGCCAGGGATTATCTGGTGCCCAGCCGTATATTCCCGGGTGATTTTTATGCTTTGCCCCAGTCGCCTCAACTATTCAAGCAGATTCTGATGATTGCTGGGCTGGATAAGTATTTCCAGATTGCCCGCTGCTTCCGTGACGAAGACCTCAGGGCTGACCGGCAACCGGAATTTACCCAGTTGGATGTTGAGATGTCTTTTGTTGATGAAACCGATGTTATGACCGCAATGGAAGGGATGCTTAAGGAACTCCTGCGCGATGTTCTGTCCGTAGAGATAAAAACGCCATTCCCGCGCCTGACCTATGACGATGCGATGAAATATTACGGAAGCGACAAGCCGGATTTGAGATTCGGGATGAAGCTGTTTGATATTACTGATTTGGTATCCAAGAGCGATTTCAAGGTGTTCCAGGAAACCGCCAAAAAGGGCGGAGTAATCAAAGGTATTGTTGCTCCGACCGAAGGGAGTCCCGTAGGGGCGGCGGCCAATGATTTCTCGCGCAGTGAAATAGACAAGCTCACGGCGCTAGTCAAGGAATTTGGCGCCCAGGGCTTGGTTTCATACAAAGTCCAGAATAATACGCTAACCGGCTCGGTGGCCAAGTACCTGACGGCTGATGTCCAGAAATCAGTAATCAGCGCGATGGATGCTAAAGAGGGTAATTTCATCTTTATTATCGCTGGTGATGTGAATATGGCCAATACGGCTTTGGGAAATCTCCGGGTTCATCTTTCTAATAAATTAGCCCAGGATATCAAGACCAAGGAACAATTCAATCTCTGCTGGATAGTGGAATTTCCGCTCTATACGTATAACCAGGAACTGAAGCGTCTCGATAGTGTTCATCACCCGTTCACTTCGCCCAGGATGGAAGATATGCCGCTTCTTAAGACCCAACCTCTTAAGGTCAAGGCGCGTGCCTATGACTTGGTGATGAATGGCGTAGAGGTCGGCGGTGGAAGTATCCGTATTCATTCCTCAGACCTACAAAAGGAAATATTTACGCTGCTTGGTATCAGTGAACAGGAAGCTCAGGACAGGTTTGGATTCTTGATAGAGGCATTGCGTTATGGCGCGCCGCCGCACGGCGGGATTGCCTTCGGCATAGACCGTCTGATAATGCTTCTGCTGGGACTGGACTCTATCCGCGATGTCATTGCCTTTCCCAAGACCACCAGCGCCGCCTGCCTGATGACCGGCGCTCCATCCGATGTCACCCCGGAACAGTTGAAAGAATTGAGTATTAGCGTTACTAGCAAGGAGAAGTAAATTATGGATTTTTATGATGCGATAAAGAAGCGGCACAGTATCAGAAAATACAAGTCGGATGCCATCAGCGATGAAGTATTGAATCGCGTATTAGACGCAGCGCATCTAGCGCCGTCGGGCAAGAACGGCCAGCCGTGGCGTTTTATCGTAGTGCGTAATGCCGAACTGAAACAGAAGTTAGTCAAGCCCTGCCGGGACCAGATATATATTGCCGAAGCGCCGATAGTGATTGTCGGAGTTGCCAATGAGGATGAGTCATACCAGAAGCAGGGGTGTTATATGAAAAGCTGGGCCATTGATTTGGCGATTGCCTTTGACCACCTGATATTAGCCGCGACTGCAGAGGGCTTAGGTACCTGTTGGATTGGCGCATTCGACGAAAAAGAGGTAAAGAAGGTGCTTAATATTCCTGATCACCTGAGGGTGGTATGCTTGACTCCGCTGGGTTATGCGGACGGCGAACCCAAGCCCAAACCGCGCAAGGCGCTTGGCGAAATCGTGTTCTACGACCAGGCCCCCAAAAATTAGTTTATAAGTTGATAGGTTGATAAGAGATTAATTTATGTAATCATTATTTTATCAACTTATATACTTATCATCTTATCAGCAATATTTTCTATGAAAGAAACCGAGTTTGGTTATATCAACTGGCTGCAAAAACACCTGAAATATGGTAAGGAGGTTGTCATCGGATCAGGTGACGACTGCGCCGTGGTTAAGCTTGCTGACGGGAACTTCCTTTACGCGACGACAGATATTGTTGTAGAAGGCGTAGATTTCCGTATCTCCGGCGCCAGCCCAGAACAAATCGGACATAAATCGGTGGCGATTTCCCTGAGTGACTTAGCCGCAATGGGCGGCGGTTTTACTAAAATATACGCTCTGATTAGCGCTTCGTTGCCTAAGAAACGTACTAAACCGTCCTTTACCCATCCGTTATTCAAAGGGATGCATTCGGTTTGCAAGAGATTCGGGGTCCAGATTATCGGAGGGGATATCTCATCCACCCAAGGACCGGTTACTCTTACCTCAACGCTATTAGGTGTTAGCAAATCAAAGCCCGTAGTTCGCTCCGGCGCACGCGTCGGGGATGCAATTATGGTTACCGGCAAATTAGGCGGAAGTATTTTAGGCAGGCATCTTTCTTTTACTCCACGGTTGAGAGAATCAGCAGTGCTGAATCGCCATTACAAAATAAACTCTATGATAGACATATCAGACGGTTTATTAGCAGACCTAAGCCATATTCTGGAGGCAAGTAATTCGGGGGCTATTTTGGATGAAGTGAGCATTCCGATTAGCCGGGATGCGTATAAACTAAAAGGCAGCCCGCTTCAGCGTGCCATGACTGATGGCGAGGACTTTGAATTGCTCTTTACTGCGTCTTTAAAAGAGACGGTTAGGATTATTAACGACAGAGCGCTTAAAACGCCCATTCATATCATTGGAATGATAACCAAACAAAAAGGCCTGTATTTGATTTCAAGGCAAGGCCAGATAAATAGAATTAAACCCGAAGGATATAGCCACTTTTGAGCGTGGAGCGCTATATGCTTTACGCCAGATGCTCTATGCTTAAAATTATTTCCAACAGCCCGTTCGAGACCGTTAAAATAGGCGGTAAATTGGCCTATCAACTCAGGGACGGAGATTTTGTGGCACTCATCGGGATTCTGGGAGCCGGTAAAACCTGCTTTACCAAGGGCATTGCCCGGGGTTTGGGAGTGGCAAAGGCCGAGCAAATCACCAGTCCGAGTTTTGTCCTGGGGAATCTCTATAAGGGCAAGAAATTATCCTTATTCCACTTTGATGCTTATCGCTTGAATAAGCCCGAAGAATTATTCGGATTAGGACTGGATGATTTGTTGTCGGAGAAAACCGTAACGGTCCTGGAATGGGCTGATAAGTTGCTGCCGCGTGTTTCCAGGCAGCTGCATCCTAAAAGGATTATTAAGGTTAGGTTCAAGGTCACAGGCAAGACCAAACGGCTATTGACAGTTAGCGGACTTCTAAATCAGGCAGGCCTCCATTAGGGCTTTGCCTTTTGTCAGCGTTTCTCCATATTCGCTGGCCGGGTCAGAGTCAGCCACGATTCCGCCTCCCACCTGATAATATGCCTTATTGCCGTTGAGCATAATGATTCTGATGGCAATAGATAAATCCATCGTGCCGTCAAATCCGATGTGTCCGATAGCGCCGGTATAGACATTGCGTCTGGTCGGTTCAAGTTCGTTGATGATTTCCATTGCCCTGATTTTAGGCGCGCCGGTAATGGAACCGCCCGGGAAGGAGGCCTTAATTACATCCACTAAGTCATATTTTTTATCCAGTCTGCCCTTTACCGTAGCTACCAGATGGTGTAGGGTCGGATAGGTCTCAAGCACCTTTTGTTGGGTCACTTTTACCGAACCGTATTTACAGATCCGGCCCAGATCATTGCGCTCCATATCCACTATCATCGCCAATTCGGCATTGTCCTTAATGCTGTTAAGCAGCTCCTTTTTCAGGCGTATATCTTGGTTTGGGGTTTTACCCCTTGGACACGTACCTTTTATAGGTCTGGTTTCTACATGGCCGTTTTCTACTTTAAGAAATCGTTCGGGCGATGAACTGATGATAACCCGGTTATTATCAGGTTTTAACAGGGCTGAGAATGGTGCCGGGTTAATCTGCTGCAAGGTTTGGAATAATTCCAGCGGATGTTTGTTGAGCGGTATCTCGAATCTCTGGGAAAGATTGGTCTGATAGATATCGCCGGCAGATATGTATTTCTTAACGCGCCGGACAGCTCTGATATATTCCGGCTTGGTGAAGTTTGATTTTAATGAGTAGGTGCTTTTCTGGTCGGAGATTATCCAGTCAGTCGGACCACAGGCGCAGGAAGCAAGTAATAATTTACCTGGTTTAAGGTTACTCAATGTAATCTCCCACATCTTACGTGTAGTATGGTCTACGGCAATGAAACTATCGTAAAAAGCGAAGAAGATATCCGGGAATTTTAGGTCATCTTTCGTTGTGGACGGGAGTTTTTCTATGAAATGGCATAAGTCATATCCCAGGTAGCCGACTCCGCCGCCGAGAAATGGAATCGAGCTATTCTTTCTGTTGATACGATAGGATGAAAGTATTTTCCTTAACTCTTCTAACGGATCTCCTCTTTTATGGACAATTTTCTCGTTTTCCTCAATAGAAATATCGCAGCCCTTGGCTTTGAGGACCAGAAACGGATCAGCGCCGAGAAAAGAGAATCTGCCCCATGCTTTGTGCCTCATTGCGCTGGTCAGGAAAAAGGGGTAGGGGCGGCCATAGAAATAATCAAGCAGATGACTGGACCACAAAGAATAAGGCATTTCTCTAAAATGCGGAGTCAGTATTTTCATAGTTACGGCTTGCTTATGAATATTAGGTATGCCCAGTTAACTAAAAGGCCGCCCACAAGCAGGATAATCAGCAACCTTTTACCGGGCAGGAGAAGTGTCATTGCCTTGGATTTATAGAAGGCGATGCTGATAAGCGATATTATTCCCCACGTCAATAATCCGACAAATCCGAGGAAAACCATCGGGTTTATCAGCAGCGATTGTTTTAATTGCAGGTGTGACAAATAGAATGTCGAGCGTGTTCCGCCGCAGGTGGCGCAGGGCAGGCCGGTGATTTTCTTGAAGGTGCAGGTGAACATATTTAATGAAATCGGTTGTTGCAATAAGGGCAATTTCGTGGCTTGATGGTTTGAACGGAAGACCAGTTGTTTGGGAACTATCAGCATTGCGACTAAAAGTATAACCGCAATCCCGGCATAAATCAGCCCGTAAAAAGGGTTAAGGTTCAAAACAGCACATTTTGTTGATGGTTCATTCATCATTAATATGGATAGGATGGCGGAGCGCTGCCAAAGGAGCCTATCAGCGTAAGTGCAAAAAACGCTATACCGCAGCCACAGCAGAAGATTAGTGGCAATATCCAGGCAACAACTGCCTTACCGGTGGAAATGCCATGAGTTTCTCTTAACCCGATAATTATTATTACGATATACCAAACTATGGCAAAAGGTATGCCAAGGCAGAAAGGTACAAGGTAAAGCAAGTAAGTGCTCATCGCATACGCGGCGGTCCTGAAGGTTGCCTCAAATCCTTGTTCATTTCCCTTGATAATCATCAGCGACACATGCAAGACAGCGGCGTAGATAAAAACATAGATAACAACCTGAACAGGAGCAAGTATGATCTGGAAGAATATCGATATCGCAGAAAATGACATTAAAAACATGTTGCTTTGCTCCGGTGGTTGGGGAAGCATTGGTATTAACATCATTATCCAAAGATTGGAAACGATTAAACCTACCGATCCGACAATTATGGCGTATAACAGCGGTTTGCCGATTCCAGCATCTGTCGGGGTGCTACTAAAGAACTTTCCGGGATGGAACATTGAGGCGACGAATGTATTCCAAATCCGGCTGAAGAACGGTCCTTCGTCATCCCAGGTCGGTGGTCCTTCCGGGTCTTCGGTAATAGTTACAGATGGAGAGGATGGCCCGGAAGAAGGAGGCTGTAACCCTTCAGGGACTTTTTTTATAACGGTATCCGTGCCGACCATTTCGCCGCAGTGGGGGCATTTATCTTGTCCATAGTCTAAACTTATTGCCCGGCTACATTTAGGACACAGCATAATATATCCTTTCGGTTGGGATTATTTGCTATTACGGCCAATTTCGTATATAAATATTAGCTGATTCGTTTAAATAACTGGTTATTTTATGGTAATATTTATTGGGTCAACCCCGCACATAATGACGCCGTCCGGCGCTACGGTACAAATAAATAATGAGTAACTGTCTTCTATGAGAGATTGTTAACATCATTTATGTGCGGGGTCAACATAAATTCTTGAAATTTATAGTGTTAAATATATAGTTAGCGGTGTGTCATGCGGGCACAGAGATATTGATAAATATTTATGGTATTGTCCCGACATTCGTCGGGATCTAACTTACTGTAACGCCCATGCGGGCTAACAGTAAGCAAGAGAGGACTAAAATGCCAGTAAGTTTCAAGTGTCAATGCGGCAAAGCCCTGAAAGTAAAGGACGAGTTCGCAGGTAAAAAAGTTAAATGCCCATCCTGCAGCCGCGTTATGGTTACTCCGGAAATCACCGCTCAAGACCTTATTTCTGCTGATGGGATAGGTAATCCTGAAGAGTCTTCGTTGCAGGTAAAATGCCTGACCTGCGGGGCGGAGCTAAAAGAGGAAGACCCGGTTTGCATGAAGTGCGGGACCATCAGGCAGGTGGCGATGAAAACCAATAAGGGCGCCCGGGAGAAAAATCAGGTATCAGCCGAAAAGCCGTTTTATATGAAGCCGGCAACCTGGATTGTTGTAGCGATACTTATAATCTTGGGTTTCGTCTATAATAACTATAGCAACCAAACGGAAGAGGCACCCGGAGCTAATGGCGAAACGATAAAATCAGATATGGGAGCCGATACGAATACCGTTAAAGAACCGGCGCCCAGACAAAATACCCCTGAAAAACTGTTCACCGCAGAGTTGCAGAATAAGAATGTGGCCAATCTTGATAAGATGGTTGAATATATTATCAAGATGCGCGAGAAGTCGGCGCCTGTCCTGGGGAAAATGGCTATTGATAAGGAAAGGGCGGTGCAACTGAAGTCATTACTCGGTTTGTATATTATGTCTTATTTCAAATGTTATCGTTCCCAGGTGCAAACGGCAGTCAGAAATATTCCCAGCCGTGTAAGCAAAGATGAGGAACTCAGTCAGATTACCATGGAAACAGGTTATCTCCTGGCGACTGATAACCCGGATCCGGTGTTTCTGAAGTTTACCGATATAGCCGCGAAATATACCGAGCAGTTCAAGGAGATGGAAAAATCGCCCGTGTCCGGGCTGGCCCGGGATAGTATCATTAAGCCATTCACCCAGAACCAGAGCAGTTTAGTCAAGGCAAATGCGTTTGCCTATCTTATCCTTCTTGGTGACAGGTGGAATATTAGGCAGATTATCAATATAGCCAAAGACTCTTCAGGGGAAGCGATTACCTTTACCAAGGCCGCGCTGGTTGAATTTACCGGTTGCTCTTTTGAGAAGCAGGAGGAATGGAATAAATGGTATGCGGACAATAAGAATTTCCCGCCGGCACGCTGGCTCATCAATAGCTTGGAACAGGCGACTGAAGAGCAAAGGCAGAAGACTATAAAAAAACTGGTGCGTATCACCGGGAAGGATTTCTCGTACCCTGAGAATGCCACTGATGAACAGAGGAAGGAAGCAATCAATAAGTGGAAAGAATTCGGTAAGACGCTTAAATAAGGAGAATATTATATGAGACGCAGATTATTCGCTGTTTCGGCAACCATTTTACTGATATATTTGTCGGTTGTCGGCATTTCGGCTGAGACGTTTTCCGAGACGCTCAACAAGAGAATAACCGAGCTTATCCGGCAGTTAGGCAGTGATGACTGGCAGGCCAGGGAAAAAGCCAGCGAGGAACTGATAGAGATTGGTCTTCCGGCCAGGGAGTCACTCCAGCAGGCGCTTAACAGCCCGGATGCCGAAATCCGCGAACGCGCCGGCAGGATTGTTCCGCTTATCCAGTGGAAAGAGGCGTTTGTCAGGCGGCTCAACCGTTTTATCAGCCAGCTGCGGGCCGGAAAGTTCGATGACCCGGTTTTGTTCCAGGATGTAACCGCATTTCTCAGCCGTGATGAGTCGATTTTTATTATGCTGGACCTCTTAAAAGATTCCGGCCAAGCAACTGCCTCCAGGCAGCAGATTGCTGCGGCGCTGGGCAATGTTACGGCCATCAGTTTCAAACCGGTTATAAATAACCTCCTGGAGCTGATTCAGAAAGAGAAAGACGAGCAGGTTCGCGCCGGGTTATTGAGGATTTTGGGCCGAAGCGGCAGGGATGAGCGTTCTGCGGCTGTTGCCTTGCAAGTTCTTAAGGAGGGGCCGCCTAATCTGAAATTAATTGCCGTCAATACCCTGGCAGATATGGGCGAAACGGCAGCCGTGCCTGAGATAGCAAAGGTAATTAAAGATGGCGACCCTAACCTCAAAAATACGGCTATTTACGCCTTGAATCGCCTTAAGACAGAAGAATCAACCAGGGAGTTGGTCAGGTTTATGAAGGAAGAGCCGACCGGCTGGCTCAGGGCCCAGGCCGTGGCCATACTGGCTAACTATAACGATGCCAAGTTAATACCGGAATTTCTGGTTGTCCTGAAGAGCGACAAGGACTTTGATGTTCAGCGTAATTGTCTTTATGCCCTGCAGAGATTCAGGGGCGATAAGACCATACCTCCGGCGCTGCTGGATTTTATGAAGACCGCGTCACCGCAGGTCCAGCCCAATATTTTGAGTACATTCCAGGCGCTGGGTGACCGCTCGGTCATACCGGAATTGATTAAAATGCTTGAAAAAGAGACGGATTATGGTAACTTCCATAGCTTGGTTGGGACATTGCAGTCATTTACCGGCAACCAGAAATTTACGCCTAAGACAATGCCGGATGGCTTGAAAAACGATATTATTGCGCGCTGTAAAGAATGGGCGGAGAAAAATAAATAGTATATACGGAGAGGTGCGAGAGCGGCTGAATCGGCATGCCTGGAGAGCATGTGTAGGGGTAACCTTACCGAGGGTTCGAATCCCTCCCTCTCCGCCATTCTATTTGTTAGTGACCCAACTGTTCAATAAACGCTTCAATCGCCGTTTTGGTCTGCTCCTCGGAATAACACCTCAAATCATTCAAATCGCCTGAGATGACGATATTCGGGATGTCCAATCTCTGTTGCAGCCGTTGGGGCATGCCGTAGCGGCTGTTGGTGTTATTGGCGCAGCTCTTGGCCTCGTGGAAGATAATGCCGTTGACCTTGAACTTATTGACCATATTCTCGATATAGCGTTCCTTGGCCTCGTCCGAACGCACGATAAAGAGTTCGATATACGCCCGGGCCATGCTGTTAAACGGGTCGTCAGGATTGAAGGCATCAAATACCCATGAGTTACAATAGGTGGACGCCACCACGCAGGTCTTTAAGGATGTAAATAGTTCCGACATCGGCCGCAATTTACCCCAGATGGGCATGCCGTCCCAATAGAGCCGGAACTTTTCGCCATCGACCGCGGCTTCTTTGCTCTTGACCTTTTCTTCCAGTTCGGCCAGGAGCAGTTTGTAGTAATCCACGGCCTGCTGGGTGCCGCGCATGACCACAGCCGGTCCCATCTGAATCGTGCCGTCAAAGAAATTCAGGGGCGAAGGCACGGCCGAGGCGGTTTCCAGCACCTTTTTCCAGAGCACTGAACATTCCTTGGACAAGGCCAGCACCCGTTTCATTTCGTTCTCGTCGTATTTCCGGCCGGATATTTTCTCCAGTTGCGGAATCAATGACTTCATTTGGTCAGCCACGCTCCTGATATGCGCCTCGGTTACTTCCCCGACCCCGCGATGGGTCTGGATTCCGACCAAGGGCTTTTTGAATTCCTGGCTGTAAAAGGCGAACCAGTCCTGGACATCCCGGCACTGGTTGGTGTTATAGACCAGCACATCCGGCTTGGGGATGGAATCAATACCCGGATATGCCCTTGAAAGTGGGGTCTGCTTCTTTAAGTAGGCGCCCACATCGCTGGTCAGATATGAGCAGATTTCCGGGGAATAACCGATGGCATTGGCTACCGGGATAAAGTCGGTTGACATCCGGGTAGCGCCCAGCATGGCCCCGTGATTCTCCGGGAAATAGACCACGAACCCCATGGCCCTGAGCAGTTCGGCCGGCCCGACGCTGGTGCACCAGGCGATTTTGGGACTGCCTGCCTTCATCGCATTATCTAATTCGTAGAAATGGTCCGCCATTATCTTCTTCATCTGGCCGGTGGCCTTGATTTCTTTTCTGGGCGCTTTGGTGGTCGGTGCTGGCATAAGCTTATCTCCTGATACTAATAAGCGATTAAGCGGTAGATTATATGAATATTTAGTCGGCTTGTCTATAAAATTAGGAATATAGAGCTTGGCTCTTGACAAGCATTTATAGAAAACTATAATAAACTAAGATATGAATAGTATTCATAAGCATTTACTGAAATATTTTTTCTTTGTTGTTATTATATTTGGCACTCCTTCAGTTGCTTCTGCCTGCAGTCATTGTATAAATGATCCTTTGTTATGGGTTTTTCCCTCTGCATTATTTGCCTTCCCGTTTTATATAATATGGCTTATAATCCTTACTATTTTTGTTTTTATCTATAAACGACCTGATGCTGATGTAGCACAAACATCGTATCCCATAAAGCATAATATATTAAAAAGTTGGCTGCTTGTTTTACTTTTGGTTTGGATGTGGCAAGTATATATGTTTCCGTCGCTTATTATCAGTATCATATGGATAATTTACTTGATAAGACAGTGGGTGAAAGGGGCTAAGATTAAAGAACAATCAAAGGAAGGGCTCATATTTTTAAAATTACACCGGGCCACTCTTATAATATTACTTGTTTTAGGGGTTGGTATTTTCATCTTTTCTCGCACACCACCGGGCTTGATGCTTTACTTCAAAGAAGGTGTTCAGTATGCCAAGCAATCATTTAGTAATGAAGAGGTTGTAAAATTATTAGAGCATAAGGATGATGATATTCGTTGGCAGGCAATTATAGAATTAGATCTTTACCGAAACCGTGAAGAGATTAAAAGGTTCGCTTCAGATATTGCCAGAGCATTAGGTGATAAAGACAGGAGCGTTCGCATTTTCTCTGCTGAATTATTGGGTAAATTAAAAGTAAGGGAAACATTAGAGCCACTTAAAAAACAATTGTTAATAGAAAAAGATGAAAGTGTTCGTCGAAATATCCAGGAGGCAATTTATGATATTGATGCGGCAGAGAATAATCATTAATTCTTAGAGAAACATTATAAATTACTCCAAATCTCCCCCTTGACGAATGCCGGGGCATGTTATATAATTGTTCCGTAATAGTTTTCGGTTACTGATTGGCGCTCAGCAGAAAAGGAGTTGTTATGCCGCTTGATAATATGGTTGCAATTTCGTTCACCCCGCAGGAGTTGGCCGATTTAAACAACGCCCTGACTTCTATCGAAGCAACCCTTAAGGCCAAGATGGTCAACCTGACCCCGGAGGAAAGAAATCGTTATGCCGCGGTGTCGGTTTCAACCGAGCGCGCTCCCTGGATAGAAAAATGCCGGAGTTATATGAACCAAACCCCTAATCTGGTGCCCGGTTATATTAACCTGCCCCGGCTGGATGCTGACATCCGAGCCCGCAATGATATTATCCCGGTCCTCAACCGGGTAAAATCAATCTGGGAAGGTCTTGACGACACCAATGTTCTTATCGGGGTGGATGTTTATACCAATTGCCTGTCTTTTTACCGGAGTGTCAAGGCGGCTGCGCAGGCAAATGTGCCCGGGTCAACCACTATTTATGAGGATTTAGCCCGGCAATTTCCCGGGAAAAATACTGCTGAGCGGCCTGAACCAAGCTCAACTGAGTAAATATGGTCTTGATATCAGGTATTTTGAGGCATTGAGGCGCTAAATTGCGGCTCAAAGGTAGAAACTTGCGGCTCAAAGCCAGAATGTTGCGGCTCAAATGTAGAAACTTGAGGCTCAAAGGCAGAAGCTTATGGCTTAAAGCAAGAAGCGAGTGGCTCAAAGCCGGAAGATTGCACCTTTTAGGTAGAAAATGGCACATTTGAGGTGCCTAAAAGCACTTTTTATGAGGTTGTTAGCTAATCACCGATTCGGCCATGGAGACCGATAAGGCATAAATTTAGATATCTAGTTACTTCTTTATATACTGCCGGTGGATGACCTCTTTTGACTTATCCATCAGGTCAGAGGCCAGGCCTTTTTCGTTCTCAAGACGGATGACCTTGTTGTCGTTATAGGTATTCTCAGTGCCTTTGCCTTTTTCCATTTCTGCGATAAACATTTTTATCTCATCGATGCCTACGGCTTTTCCGCCCGAGGCGGATCCGCCTTTGGCGGAGGTTTCCTTCTTTGAAGGGTTGGCAATGGATTCCAGAGACCAGCTCTTGAGGAGTTTGGATGAGACCTTCTGGAATAGTTTCGGTGTTTGGAATATTTCTATGGTATTGATTTCCCCGTTAAGCGCGAATGCCATACCGATTGCATTAGGATGGTTTTTGAGGAGCGGCGCGAGCGCCTTTTCGTATTCGGCGATGGTTTCCTTTACCTTGGGATTCTCCAGTTCCTCGTTGACGCTGGAGGTTGCTGATCTGGCGAGAACCAGATTCTCTGACACCTGGGATTTTAAAGCTGAGACTGAAGCCCATTGATAACTCTGGTCGCCCTTCTGGGCCGCCATACGCATTCCCTTGGATGGCGCATTTTGGCAGGTTGATTCAAATTTTGCTCCGCCATCCCATTCGGTCCATCGGCTTTGTTCCACGCACAGGGACGGGATATCTATTTTGCCCGAATGAGGCGGGATGGTGATGCTTACCTGAATGGTCCGGTCCTGTTGGCCGCCTTTGACAATGTCGCCTGACTGTAGAAATAGCGGCAGGTCGGAGTTATTTTCCAGCTCCAGCCGCTCTACCTCAGCGTTCTCTTTTTCTGATATCTTCACCTTTCCTTGAGTTATGCCTTCATCTAATGTGATATAATTAGCGGTTGGTTTATTGTCCGGCGGTTTGGAAATGACAAAGAGGGTCATATTTTTGTGGATATAGGGTGGGGATATTTCAATATTGCCTAAGTTAGCCAGGTTAAGAGGGATTTGCGGAGACAAGACCTGGTTGGTGCTAATGTTGTTAACCCATCTCTGTTGAGTCATACGGGAATTATCTGTTTGAGAAACGGGCCGGTTATGCATAATATTTGCGCACATCAACAGCGCCGCAACAAATGCCGATATCAGTATTAGTATCGCTATTTGGGTTATCGGTTTCATAAAACACCTCCTTTTAGAGCCTCGCATTGCGCGGGGGTCTTATCCCGACGTTTTTGCCGGGATTAGCGCGTTACAATATTTACCCATCTGCCTACAAGGGCGGTCGGCCGGCAGTCAAGGCAAGAGGGTTAATTATATAAACGAAAATTCATCCCTTGCGGCTCAATAAATCTAATATTTTTCTCTATAATATTAGATTATCAACCACCGGTAATTTGCGGGCAAAAATGATATTTTAACTAATTACTGATTCTGCCAGTGATGCTAATATGTCTTTGTAGGTGGAACTCTTTAAGGCAGACATGTTTTTAACAGCCAGATTGACATAGCGTTTTGCCTGTTGCAAGGTGTAATCCAAAGAGCCATCTTGTTGCAGGAGTTTATGGAGCTCTTTTTTATGGGCTGATAAATCGCGTCCGTTACTGGTCACTGAAGACAGGATGTCTTTCATCCGGTTGCGTATTTTTTCAGGTGAGTTCCGGGCTGTTCGGATAATCGGCAGGGTAATCTTGCCCTTAAACAGGTCGTTGCCGGTGGACTTACCGCTGGTCTGGTCCGATTCGGCAATGTCCTTATAATCATCCATAATTTGGTAGGCCATTCCGAAATTCTGACCATACGATTTCAGGGCTGCAATAGTTTTTTTATTATTAGTTGAAGCCACAGCGCCTAAATAGGCGGCCAGCGTGAAAAGCGACGCGGTTTTGTTATCTATAATCTCCAGATACTCCTGCTCCGAAAGCCCGTGTGGGTTGAATCGTTTCATCAGGTGCTTAAGTTCGCCCAGGCATATCCGGTTACTGGTGGCTGAGATAATCTCAATTAATCCGGCTGATTGGACCGTGGTAATATGGGAGAATAATCGGGCAAACAGGTAATCGCCGAACATGACAGCCATCTCATTGCCCCAGCGCTGGTTATAGGTCTGGACATTGCGCCGGAGTTTGGCCTCGTCTAAGACGTCGTCGTGCACCAGCGCGGCGTTGTGGATTAATTCCACGGTTACGGCTAAATTGAAATGATTGGCCTCAAGGGGTTTTCCGGGCGCCACGGCCTTGGCCGCCAGCATAGTCAGAATCGGCCTGAGGTGCTTGCCCTGGAAGTCCGTAAAATGCTCGGTCAACGGCGAGATGCCGTTGGAAGACGCCACCACCTTTTTAAGGCAGGACTTGAATGTCTTCAGCTCGCTTTTGAGGATTTTTTCTATTTTCCATGATAACATATTTATGAAATATACATTATTGTCCGGGCTGTGACAAGTAATTTGCGAATTATAAATAAGATAGAGGTGCTTGACCCGGCCGGGGATATTTGCTATAATTCGGGCCATGCGAAATATCACAATTTTATTCGCTGCAGGCGTGATGGTTCTTATTTCCCCCGGCCTGCCCGGCCTGATATTCGGCCAGGCGGACTTACGCGCAAAGGTAGAACCGAGCCGGGCTCATATCCGCTTTAGCCCCGAAGCCGAGGCGCTGGTCAAAACCGCCGCCAAGGCCGAGCAAGAGCGGAACTGGCGTATGGCCGTGGAAAATTACCAAAAGGCAATTGAATTATACTCCCCATACCTGATAAACGCATCCATAGTTAATAATAAGACCGAGGCAGGCAATACCGGCTTATATTGGGGCGTTCAGCACTTCTGCGGTAATGTCTTGCGGGATATGCCGCCGGAAGGCAAGAAGGCGTATAACGATATGTTCGAGCCCGTGGCCAGACACGCCCTTGAGGATGCAATTAAAGGATTTCTTGATATGGACAAATTAGAGCAGATTGCCTGGCGCTATGGGCTTACCGAGCCGGGACGGCAGTCACTGCTTATTCTTGTATGCTATTACCTGGAGAAGGGAGAGGTTTATAAAGCCACTGGTTTTTACAGGCAATTGCAGTTGAATCACCCTGAGGCCGTAAATAATATTCCGGAATCCAGAATAATTAATGGGATTTTAGAAAAGAAATATCCGGAGGTGGAATGGCAGACCTATGCGGGCAGCAACACCCGCGAAAAGACAATGACTAACCGGATGGTCGGTGGCTCATCAGACGGATTGAGTGTTTCGTCTGCGTTTACCTGGGTTGGATATTTCAAAATGCCGGAACATGTTATTAAATTATTCCACCATCCTGATAAATGCCAAGTTTGCGGCATGAAGTTAAAAGAAGAGGAAACGATTTGTGCGAATTGTAGAGCCATCCGGCAGTACGGGCCCATTCCTTATTTTCCCGTCGTAGGTAACAGGGTGATCTACCTGCCCACCGGCTCCGGTATCTATGCCTTTGAGCTACCCGAATCCAAGGAAAACCAGGTTTCTCAAGAGATTAAGTTGAAATGGAAGGCGGAATACGAGACGTCGGTCACGAAATTCCAGGAAGAGCGAGTAATTAATACAGCTACTTTATCATCGGACGGCAGGCGAGTGTATGTTCCGCTGATTAGTTCTTTTGAGAAACACGAGGAACGACTGGGGTTTCTTGATGTCAAATATCCTTTCCCCAGGCGATTGTTGTTTTGCTTCGACACCGCGACCGCCAAGGCATTATGGAAGAGTGATCGGGTTACATACTCTGACAATGGTAATAATCCTTGCGATGACATTATTTTCCCGATTGCGCCGGCTGAAGAAGGCGGCGTGCTTTATAGTACCGGCATACGCATGCCTAATCAGGTCGATATCCCGGAGCATTATCTATTTGCGATGAATGCCCGCAGCGGCGCGGTATATTTCAAGACCTTTATTTGTTCCGGCATCCTGGAGTCGAATCTTTTTAATAACCCCAGCCGCGAGTCGATTGCTTCGGCTGTTACAGTGGACAAAGATAATATTTATTATTGCTCGCAGATGGGCGTGATTACAGCCGTGGATAAATATAGCGGAATAGTTAAATGGCTGAAGAAATACGATGAGTATCTCATTTCTCCCACCTGGCCCAACCCTACACCGCCCCGATTACCTTTAAGATGGGCCAATAACCCCATTATATATATGGATGAATCGCCTGCAGGCAAGGTAAAGGGGCAGATTATCGTAACGGCTATTGATGCGCCGTTTCTTTATATACTTTCATCAGGTAACGGCACAGAATTGTGGCGTTGGAATAGTGATGATGCTCCTTTGGGAAATGTCAGGTACCTGGTGGGCGTCAAAAACGGATTCCTGGTGGTTTCCGGCGAATCCTGCCTGATATGCCTTAATCTTAATAAGGGCGGCAAAATGGAATGGAAAGTGGAAGGCGGCAGATTCAACGGCAAAAGTGCAATTACCGATGACCGGGTCTATATTACCTCTGATTATACACTGATGGAAATAGCGCTCAAGACCGGTAAATTAATCAGCCGGAATATCCTCCAGGGTAAAGATGATTTCCAACCCCTTGCCAACCTGCTTATCGTGGGCGATTTGCTTATTAGGAATTCCATCGGCCAGATGAATATATACCGGATAGAGGATAAAAAGGAAACTATAAACTCGCCCCGTTAGAGATAACGATCAGTAATAATAGTGCTAATAAAAGTTATAGGAATGGAATTATGAAGACTAATGACAATAACACTAACAAAATCTCTAACGGGGTGAAAAGACGAAATAATAATCTTATTATAATTCTTATAGTAGCCTGGTTTTTGCCGATGCTTCTTTCTCCGGCCCGGGGTGAGGATAAAAAGATGCAACCGGACAAGAATCGCGTCAATAGCGCAATAGAAAAAGGCCTGGATTATCTGGCGCGCACCCAGAATCCCAATGGTTCCTGGACCTGCACGGTCGGTTATAAATTAAATGATACTTATGATGGCGAACAAAAAGAGAATGTCGGCGTTACGGCTATTGCCGGCATTGCCTTTCTGGCCCAGGGCAGTGTTCCGGGCAAGGGGAAATACGGGACCAACGTGGAAAAGGCCGTTCAGTTTGTCTTAAGTTGCGCCCGTGAAACCGATGGCTATATCACCAAACACGGCACGCGGATGTATGAACACGGATTTGCCACTCTGTTTCTGGCAGAGGTGTACGGCATGACCAAGCGGGAGGACATCAAAAGCCGGTTAAAGAAAAGCGCCCAACTAATTATTAATAGCCAGGATTCCAAGGGCGGCTGGCGTTACCAGCCTTATCCGCATGATTCGGACATCTCGGTGACAGTAACCACATTGCAGGCTCTGAGGGCCTGCCGTAATGTCGGCATTGCCGTTCCCAAGGAAGTGATTGATAAGGCCGTCAGTTATGTCAAGAAATCCTATGTCGCGCTGCCGGGATCAACCGGCGCCTTTAATTATCAGTTAATCCCGCCCAGCCGCATTTCCTTTGCCCTGACCGCGGCCGGCGTTACCTCGTTGATGAGCGCCGGAGAATACAATATTCCTGAGGTGCAGAACGGGATAAACCACATCCTGAAAAATCTGCCTACAATATACGGCGATTATCATTACTACTATGGGCATTACTATTCGGTTCAGGCCCTGTTTCAGGCCGGCGGCAAGAATTGGGAGCCGTATTTCAGCCGGATCAGGAATGAAATCATCATTCACCAGGAGCAGGACGGCTCCGGTTCCTGGACAGATGAAGTCGGGCCGGTCTATGCCACGGCAATGGCTTGCATAATTCTGCAGATACCCAACGACTATTTACCGATATTCCAAAGATGAAAATAATATTTATCGGTTCCTCTGCATTTGGGGTTCCGACACTCCGGATGTTGGCCAAACAGCCAAAGCATCAACTAATGGGGGTGATTACCCAGCCGGATGGCAGAAAAGGCCGGGGACTTAAAGAAGCCGCCATATCGCCGGTCAAGGAAGAGACCCTAAAGCACCGGATAGAAATATGGCAACCTGAATCCATAAACGAACCGGTTTTTATCGGGCAGTTAAAGAATAAAAATCCCGATTTGATTATCGTGGCTGCCTATGGCCAGAAACTCGGCAGGGAAATACTGAATCTGCCGCCATACGGCTGCATTAATATCCATCCCTCGCTATTGCCCAAATACCGCGGTTCGGCGCCGGTGAATTATGCTATCCTTAATGGGGATGGCCAGACCGGCATCAGCATTATCAGGATGGTGGAAAAGATGGATGCCGGTCCTGTCTTGAAGCAGGCAGTAGTAGCAATAAAGGATGATGAAACTGCGGCTGAATTAGAAGACCGTTTGGCGATAGAATCAGCCGGAATAATCCAGGGGCTATTGGCTGATGTAGAAAATAAAAACGCCGGGCATACAGCGCAGGATGAGGCGAAAGTAACCTTTGCGCCCAAACTCAAAAAATCAGACGGCGAGCTCGACTGGTCCGGGCCGGCCCGGAAAATTCTTAACCGGATACGGGCCATGCAACCCTGGCCCGGGGCTTATACCTACCTTAATCAAAAAGGAAAACCGCCTTTGAAAATAGATATTTTGGAAGCAAAAATATATGCTTTATCTCACGATGTTCTGCCGGTGGGTGCTATTGCAGAAACCAATGCCGAAGGAATCGGTATTGTCTGCGCCGGGACAGAACTAATTGCGATTACCAGGCTCAAGCCGGCCGGCGGCAGGGCGCTGACCGTAAGAGAGTTTATTAACGGCTATCGCCTGAAGATTGGAGACAGATTTGGGAAAGAAACTGAATAACATTATTATCGGGGTGAACAACTTCCTGCGGGTCAGAAAGCAGAAGCGTTTGGTGCCTGGCAAGGTGATGCTTCTTTTTTCGCATTGTCTCCAGAATTCCAAATGCCTTCAGAAGATAATCAATGACCTGGCTGAATGCAAGCGCTGTGGCAAATGCACGGTCAAGGATATCCTGGAAATAAGCGAGCGCTATGGCGTAAAATGCGCCGTGGCTTCAGGCAGTGAAATGGCTCTGGAAAAGGTTAATGCCGCCAATGTAAATACAGTCATCGCGATTGCCTGTGAAAAGGAGCTGGCCGGCGGCATCAAGGCCATCTTCCCCAAGAAGGTCCTGGCTGTGCCCAATACCCGCCCGCACGGGCCCTGCAAGGATTGCGGTGTGGACATAAAGAACATCGAGGCTTTTCTTGAAAAGATCATACCGAATCAGCAAATATAAAAAGTGAAATAAAAAACCCCCTCATCCTTGGCAGAATGAGGGGGTGTTAAACCTGATTTACTTGGATGGCTCTTTGGAAACCGGTACGGTTTCCTCGGTTTTGTCTTCCGGCGTAGTAGTTTCTTCCTTTGCCTCGGCTTCGTTGCCGATAAAGGAAATTTCTACCCTCCGGTTCTCGGATTTCTTGGCGCCTTTGGGACGGTGTTCGCCAAAGCTTGCCAGGAACATCCGGGCCGGGTCAACCCCCTGGTCTTCAAGTTGGAGAAGGACTGTCAGGGCGCGCCAGGCGCCTAATTCAAAATTAGAACCTGTTTTATAGAGGTCTTTGGTCTGAACTATCGGGTCGCTGTCCGTATGACCGGATATCTGAACTAAACAAGAGTCCTTTTTTATAATCTCCGCTACCTTATTGAGTATTTCCTTGCCTCTCTGTTTGAGTTCGCTTCTGCCGGGTGAGAAAAGAACCTCACCCTGGATTTCCACGCCCTTATCCGTGATAATCACACCTTCTTCTCCCGCCAGTCCCTGGAGTTTTCGGATGATTTTTTCCTTCATTCTGGTCAGGGTTTCTTCGTCCACCTTGGCCTTATGCTTTAGCGCCTCATTTTCCAGTTTAGCTGCCTGAAGTTTAAAGCCCAGGTCCTCGTTATCCTTGCCAACGGCTTTATTAGATTCACCCAGGTCTTTGATATGGGCTGACATTGCTGTAACATCGGTGTTATATTTTGTCTCCAGCTTGCGATAGTTCGCTTGGGATACACATCCGGTTATTAATAACCCGGCAGTTATCACCACAGCTATTTTCTTAAGGTTTACCATTTTTATTGACTCCTTTCCGGTTTTTTAACCGATAGATTAATATCGGCAATTTATTCTTCTTTCTTGAATTTGTCAAGATTTACGTCTTTTATTCCGACGATATCCAAAATCAATTGCCCGAATTCACGGGTGATGCCGATAGGATGTTTCCCGCGGTCGGAGCTGACCCGCAGGGCATCAGCCATAAAAGAGCCGATGAGGACTAAAAACAGCATAATTACGCCGAGGCAGGCGATAAATACCACCGGTGTCTTGAATTTGGGGACAGGCATTGATACTGAGACTGGCATCTCCGGATAAGCCATTTCCTTGGATGGTGCCGGCGCGGCAAACTTGGATATTCTGGATTTGGATTTTACCGGCGGGGCCTTTTCCGCTATGGTCTCCACTATCTCCTCGGGAATGGTTTCCACAGCACCTTCTTCGGCAATGGTCTCGGCCACCTCGATTTCTTCTTCAGGGACGGTTGCTCCGATATCGTCAGGGACCGATTCTATGGGCGTGGTTACATCGGCTTCCTCTACCAGGCCCGGTAAATGGACATCGGTATCGCTGCCGACCGGCACTTCCTCTTCGGCGCCGATGCTGCTGGTGGTGTCTTCCTCGATAAAAGTGGCGTCATTGCTGGTGGCCGGTATTTCTTCTTCGCCGGGTGGCAGGATGACCGTAGGTTCGGTGATGTGTTCGGCCCGCTTGCCTTCCACATCCACCTTCTTGAATTTCATCCGGTCTTCGTCCTTAAAGGCGCGTATCTCGCCTTCCGAGACCAGTTTCTTGAGCTCGTCCTCGCTGAGTTTTAGTTCTTTGAGGACTTCGTCAAATGTAAAGAATTCATCGGACTTGGATGATTTAGCCATATAGGATTTATTTTCTATCTTTTTTCTTGTCGTTTCCTTATATCGTCATAGATCTTTTTTATCTCAATTGGCGGTGGTCCCTCATCTAACTTAGGTGAAGCAGGCATTGCTACCCCGTCCGGGATGTTGAGATCGTATTGAATATCGCGTGCGGCTCTTACTCTAATCAGATAATCCTGGGCATATTCATAGACTAACAGTTTTTTATTGGCGGTATCTATTAACCAGAGAAGGTTGTTGTCTGTTCTGGTCATTGAGCCGATGGCGATATAGTTGTTGTTTGCTGAAGTTTCGCTTGCCTTGTCCGGAGCCGCAAAGATGTTATTGTTGAATGCTGATTTTTCCGTGGCCAGGACGGCAATAACTCCGACCAGAATTCCGATTATGAGATACAATGCTTTATTCGTCATAAAAGGCCTCCTTTTTAGATAAGTTCATAAGTTACAATAACATGAAAATAGTATCGCTGTCAAGAAAAATAGCCACAGATTTCACAGATTAAATCCTTGCTTTCCCGCAGCCCGGCAATTGGTTTATTTCTTGGATTTTTTCGGTTTCTTGACTTTTGGGGCGTTCTCGCAACTAATCTGGTCCAGCAGTTTGTAGACCTGCAGTTCTTCTTCAACTGATTCATCAAAATGAAACGAGAGTTTGGGGATGTAGCGCATTTTGATTCTTTTAAGTAAGAGTTTATGGACGTGATTAGCCGCATTATTCAGCAGGGTGATGGATGTTTTGCGAGCATCTTCATTGCCCAGGACGGTTACGAATACCTTGGATGACTGCAGGTCGGGCGAGGGTTCGGTTCTGGTAACCGTGATGAATCCCAGCCGCGGGTCGCTGAGTTCGTAAAGGATTATCTGGCTGATTTCCCGCTGCAGTTCCTTGGCCACCCGGCCCATTCGATTGTTGCTCATAGTGGTTTCGCTCCGCATCGTCCGCTGGGCGATTACTTGCGGTTCCCGCTTTGGGCGGGATTCTTTAGGAGGAAGCCGTCAGCTTTTTCAGGTATTTTTCTATCTGGAACGCCTCGATTATATCGCCGGTATTGAGGTTATCAAATCCGTCTATTCTTAACCCGCATTCGAATCCGGTATTGACCTCGCGGACGTCATCCTTGAAGCGTTTCAGGGAAGACAGTTTGCCTTCGTAAATGACATTCTTATCGCGGTAGACCCGGACTAATGAAGACCGTTCTATTTTTCCCTCTATGACCGTGCACCCGGCAATCGTGCCGAGGCGGGAAATCTTGAACAGGTCCTTGACAGTCAGTTTGCCAATGGACACTTCCCGCTTTTCTGGTTCCAGCATTCCTTCTAGGGCCAGTTTGATGTTTTCCACGATGTCATAGATGACATTATATATTTTCACGTCCACGCCGTGATCGGTCACCAGCGTTTTAGCGCGGTCCTCCACCGAGGTGTTAAATCCGATGATAAGCGCATCGGAGACATGGGCCAGTAACACGTCGGATTCGTTAATTTGCCCCACGCCCCGGTGAATGATTTTTACCTTGGCTTCCTTGTAGGCAAAGTTATTAAGCAACTGGGTAATTACTTCCAATGAACCCTGAACATCGGTTTTGAGAATAACCTTTATTTCTTTCAGCTGCGATGTGGCGATTTTATCATAAAGGTTTTCCAGCGTGGTATGCTGTTGCGGGCCGGCCAGGGCGGTTTTTTTGCGCTCAATATATGTCTGGGCCATTTCCGAGGCGGTCTGGATGCTGTCCATCACATAAAATTTATCTCCGGCCATCGGCAGGTCAGAGAGCCCGCTTATTCTGACCACGGTTGACGGGGGTGTTTCCGTCACACTTTCGGAGCGGCTGTTGAGCATTGAGCGGACCTTGCCGGAAGCGCCGCCGCAGAAGATGATATCGCCTATTTTCAGGGTGCCGTTCTGGACCAGAATCGTGGTCAGCGGTCCCTGTGATTCGGTGAGTTTGGCTTCCATAACCGTTCCGTAGGCCCGGCGGTTGGGATTGGCCTTTAATTCCATCATATCCGATTGCAGCAGGATCATTTCCAGCAGATGGTCAATACCCTGGCCGGTCAGGGCCGAAACCTCGGCGAATATGGTCTTGCCGCCCCAATCCTCGGGCGTCAGGTCCATGGAACTTAGCTGCTGGCGGACCTTGTGGAGATTAGCTTCCTTTTTATCCACCTTATTTATGGCCACGATAATCGGCAGGTTGGCCGCCCGGGCATGGCTGATGGCCTCCTCGGTCTGGGGCATCACGCCGTCGTCCGCCGCCACCACAATGACCACGATATCCGTAACGTTTGCCCCGCGGGAGCGCATCTGGGTAAATGCCTCGTGGCCCGGGGTATCAAGGAATACAATCTTTCTATTATTGATTTCCGCTTCATAGGCGCCCAGGTGCTGGGTAATCGCCCCGTGTTCCGAAGCCGCCACATTGGCCGACCTGATTTTATCCATCAATGAAGTCTTGCCGTGGTCCACGTGGCCCATAAATGTCACTACCGGCGGACGGGATTTGAGGTCTTCGGGCTTGTCAGATGTTGTATGCACCAATTGGCTGTCAATATCCTTGGTTTTCTCAAATATGATTTCGTAATTAAACTCCAAGCCGATAAGCACCAGCGCATCTTCGCTCAAAGGGTCGTTGATGCCGGTCATTATGTTATGCTCCATTAATTTCTTGATGATGATGTTTGCCTTAACGCCCATCTTTTCGCAGAGTTCCTTTAGGGTAATCCGGCCGCTTATCGTGACTTTTCTTTCAACGGGCTTATTGATTATTTGCTGATGGGGTTGTCCGCTTGATTTCTTTTTGAAGAAGAAGGTCTTCTTGATGAATGGTTTCTGTTTGCCGAATGTTGCCGGCATACTGATAACCTTGCCCCGGATGCCTTTTGACTCGTCGGTGGTTCCTTTGGAATATAAATCCAACTCCTTGGCATGCATCGCTCGGATGTCCTTGTCATCGGATTCTTTAGCCAGAGTCGGGATAATGGGGGTTGACTTGGAAATGTCGTCCTTGGGCAGCGGGGTTTTCGGATGGGGTATTCCAGGTTTAGCGGTCGGTTTAGCTACCGGTTCAGAATGTTTGCCTATTGTTATAGGCGCAATCGGGGTTTCCTTAGTAGCTGGGTGTTTTCCTGCCGCTGGTTTGGTATGGGCCGGAACGGGTTTCTCGTGCGAAACCGGTTTTTTCTCTGTTTTATGTGTTATTGGCTTGGCTGGCTGGACCGGCGCTTTCGGCTCGACTGGTTTTGCCTTGGGCAGGGCAGGTTCAATTGTTTCTGCCGGTTCGGGTACAGCCGTTTCCTCGGCCTTTTCTTTTTCCTTGAGAGCCGCCGCCTTTTTTTCAGCCCTCAATGCGGCGGCCTGTTTGGCCGCTGCGGCTTTCTGGTCTTTTTCTATTTCCTTGCGCAGTTTGGCGATGGCTTTCGGATCCAAACTGGAGATGTCGCTCTTGACCTGAATCTTCAGTCCATTGGCTTTTTGGATTAATTCATCCGGAGTAACCTTTAATTCCTCGGCTAATTGATAAACTCTCATTATTGATTAAACTTCAGTTACTCTGCAGCAGCATTGCCTTCCGGCGTCTTGCCGGCTGAATCCGGAGTCGCCGCAGGTTTCTGTTTTTCGTCTTTCTTCTTGTTCTTTGCCTTTTTTATTTCTTCTTCCTCAGCCGGCAACTGGTCGGATGACATAACGTCTATCTCCCATCTGGTTAGTTTGCAGGCCAGCCGGATATTCTGTCCTTTTCGTCCGATGGCCAGGGCCAGCTGGTCCGTGCTGACAAAGACCTTGGCGCGCTTGGCTTCGGTGTCTATCTCGATGGCCTGGACCTCGGCCGGTTTCATGGCCGCGGCAATGAATAATTCCGGCTGTTCGCTCCACTTAATCACGTCTATCTTCTCGTCGCCCAGTTCCTCGACGATATTCTTTATGCGCACGCCCCGGACGCCCACGCAGGCGCCGACCGCATCGATATTGGGCTTGTCCGAAAAGACCGCCATCTTGGTCCGGAATCCGGGTTCGCGGGCTATGCCCCTGACTTCAATCAGTTTCTCGGCCAGTTCCGGTACCTCGACATCAAAGAGTTTCCGGACGAATTCCGGATGGGTCCGGGAGATGATCACCCTGATGCCGCCATCCTGTCTTTTCACGGTCAGGATAATTCCCTTGACAATACTGCCCAGCCGGTAGGTCTCGCCCGGCACTTGTTCCTTGCGTTCCAGGATGGTCTCCACGCCTTCCACCAGGACAATTACGTCATTGCCTTCGTGCCGCAAGGCCGTGCCGCTGACCAGGGCGTATAATTTATTGCTCAGGGTGGCGTAGATAACCTCGGATTCGGCTTCCTTGAGTTTTTGGGAGATGGCTTTTTTGGTGGTCTGGGCCGCCACCCGCCCCCATAAGGTCGGGTCGATGATGCCTTCTTTGCTTTCAGCCGTGATTTTACCGCTCTGGCGGTCAATCGTCACCTTAACCGGCTCGTTCAGTTTAAGATGGCTGCTCACCTCGGATGAGATAGCCGATTCTATGGCCGCAAACAGGGCATCCGGCTTGATCTTCTTTTCCCGGTGCAGGCTGTCAATTAATCTCAATAATTCACCGTTCATAAATAATAATTTTAGTAAGCTGATTGAACGGATGAACTATCGCCTAAGTGTCCGACAAATCCGCTTACGTTTTGAATATTAGCATAACACGAAATATCGATATTATATTTATCCGTGCGATATGTCAATTTATTATTGACTTTATCAGAAATTGCTGGTAGCTTCAGTAATAATACAGTGAAAGACACGATTCTAACCGTTCAGAATAAAAAGGCTATCCTGGTTGATGTGGCCATTCAGGCCAAGGGCAAGCACCGCGATAACATTAATTCATTGGCCGAGTTAGCGCTCTTGGCATCCACCGCCGGGGCCATTGTAGTCGGAACCGCCGGTCAGAACCGCGACAAGCCTGATAACGCCTATTATGTCGGTCAGGGCAAGGCCGGAGAATTGGCCGTCCTGGCCCGGGAAAAGGAAGCCGAATACGTCATCTTTGATAACGACCTGTCGCCGGCCCAAATCAGGAATCTGGAGGAGGTGGTCGGAGTATCGGTGATTGACCGGACCGAGGTGATACTGGCCATATTCGGCACCCATGCCCGAACCACCCAATCAAGACTGCAACTGGAATTAGCCAATCTGGAATATGCCTTGCCGCGCCTGAAACATCTCTGGAGCCACCTGTCGCGTATCGGCGGCGGCGTCCGAGGCGACCGGGGACCGGGCGAGAAACAGCTTGAGGTGGACCGCCGGCTGGCCTTTGACCGCATCACCACCTTGAAGCGGGAACTCAAGAAAATCCAGGCGCGCCGGGAAGAAGAAGTGGCCACCCGGGCCGAGGATTTTAACGTGGCTCTGGTCGGATATACTAATGCCGGAAAGTCCACCCTGATGAATACCCTGACCGACCTGGACCAGCTGGTCGAGGACAAACTCTTTTCCACGCTCGATACCAAGACCCACATCTGGGAATTCGCCAGTGGGCAAAAGGTGCTCCTGAGCGACACGGTCGGCTTTATCCGGAACCTGCCCCATAACCTGGTCGAATCGTTCCACGCCACGCTGGAAGAGGTGCGCCAGGCGGATTTGTTGCTCCATATCGTGGATGCGGCCTCGCCCGATGCCGAAAGCCAGATTGACGCGGTTAATAAGGTCCTGAAGGAAATCGGATGCGATAACAAAGATATTATCATCGTCTTTAACAAGATTGACCAAGCGGATAAGATTGAGGTGGAAATACTCAGGAAGAATGTCCCTGATGCCTCGATGATTTCCGCGCTGAAAGGGACGGGTATCGGGGAACTGGAAGAGCGGCTGGAAAAGATTATCAGCGTCCGGCAGGTGGTGTTAACCGTTAAGGTGCCGATGGAAAACGGACGGCTCCTGGCCTATCTGCACCAACATGGGGTGATTCTGGATAAGAAGATAGCTGATTCACATTTTAAGATACGCCTGCGACTGGGCCGCAGGGATTTGTTTAAGGCGAAAGAATTAGGATTGAAAACTAAGAAGGGGTAATTCGCCACTGGCGCCGAAACGCCATGGCGCCCTTATGGCGCCAAAAGACACTAAAAGAGAACACGAATCAGACGAATACTACGAATAAGACGAATAGGAATTATTCGTGTGATTCGTTCCATTCGTAATATTCGTGTTAAAGTATTTATGGTGAAAGAAAGGTGTGTTTATGCATAATTTTGCTGATAGATTGATTGATGCCATCCGCCGGAAAAAGTCCTGCGTCTGCGTGGGTTTAGACCCGCGCCTGGACCTGATTCCGGCTGAGATTACTTCAAAGAACAGCGCGCCGGCTGACGCCATCTACCAATTCAATAAGGCCATTATTGATATTATCAAGGATGATGTTGTGGCGGTCAAACCCCAATCAGCTTTCTATGAACAATACTACGCCGCCGGCGTCAAGTGTTTCTTTGATACCATGGACTATGCGCGCCAAAAAGGACTGATAGTCGTGGCCGATGTTAAGCGTTCTGACATTGCTTCGACTGCCGAGGCATACGCCCGGACCTTTCTCAAGGATTCGCCGGCTGATGCGATTACGGTCAATCCATATCTGGGCATTGACTCGCTTGAGCCGTTTATCAAACTCTGTGATGAGCAGGGACGGGGATTGTTCGTGCTGGTCAAGACCTCGAATCCCGGGTCAAAGGACTTCCAGGATGCGCTTCTCAAGGACAACCGGAAACTCTACGAACTGGTGGCGGAAAAAGTAGGGGACGCCGGCCGGAAATTAACAGGCAATGAGGGCTATTCATCCGTCGGCGCCGTGGTCGGCGCGACATTCCCGGCCGAGGCCAAGGCCATCAGGCAAATAATGCCAAAATCCATCTTCCTGGTGCCGGGCTATGGAGCCCAGGGCGCCAAGGCGGCCGACCTCAAGGATTATTTCAACAAGGGCGGCTTAGGCGCCATCATCAACGCCGCCAGAAGCATCACCTATGCATATAAAGACCCAAAGGCAACTAATTGGCAGGACGCAGTCAAACAGGCGGTTAAGGAAATGAACAAAGAGATTAATGGGGTGATTCGCTAAGCTTTATAAGGCGTCAGTGGTGAGAATTTACTTCTTTTCCTTGGCCTGTTTAGCCATATCATTAATGGCGTCGGAGTGGCCCTTGGTCAGAGCGTCAAGCGCCCCCTTTTTGGACTGTAATTTCTTTAGCAGGGCGTCCTTTTGCGGGTCGATGGACTGGTTGAGTTTCTGGCGCACGGATTTTTTAACCTCTTCGGACTGGGCGCCAATCATGTTTTTGACTACATTGGCCATAATGTCATCAGCCGTGGAATTAATCTTGAATTTCATCCGGCCTTTTTCCATGGTGATAATTCCGGTTATCTTCAAGTCCTTGGTGGTGGAGATGGTCTGGGCAATCTGCCTGGCCATTTCATCCTGCTTGATGTCCTCCGGCGCGAAGACCAGATTCTTGGGCAGGATGTTCATGACTATTACCATCTTGTCGCCTTCACTGGTGAGCGTTGCCTCAACATTAGCCGTGCCTGAAGCCACCTGGGACGGCAGGAGCGACGATGATGACCGGGTCAGCCGCACGCCTTTGATATCCAGATTCCGGATATTGAGTATGGCGCTGTCGTGGCTGATGGATTTGGTATGGTCCAGGACCGCCTCAAGGTCAAAGTCAGGGACCGTGCCTTTCATGGAAATAGTGGCCGGCTTGCCGTAGAGCCGGGGATTGGATGAAAATCCTTCTGCCTTGCCTGAGAATTTCAGTTCGTCAGAGCTGGTTGAGATGGATGCGACCTTGAGCAGGAATCCCGGGTAACTGTGGTCCCTGGGGAATTCCACGTCAATGCCCTTGAATCTCTGCTTCTTAAGCAGCGCCTGTTTCTCATCATCCGAAACCGAAGGCACGGGCATATAACTCTTGGCGATATTCAGCCAGTAAAGCACGCTGGTCATCCGGCCCAGCCAGACCTCGCCGAAGAGCATCTTGGCGATGTCGTCCTTGTTGAGGTCCTTGGCGCCGGGTATGGAATTGACGATGTTGAGATAGTCCTGTTCCTTGAGATTGTCGATATTCTTGATGGCGCCGGAGATGTTATTGAAATCCGTTTGGGTGGTTTTGTCGGTCTTGGCCAGTTCGTCCTTTAACTGGTCCACATCCTTTTTGATATCAACCAGTTTCTTCAGTTCCTTCTTGAGCTTGGTTGGGTTCTTTTCCTTCAGGTCCACCGAATCCAGTTGTTTCTTTATCTCGGCCAGCCGGGGCGTGACATTGAGATTATTGATGGCCTGTTCGTCGGCCAGGCTTCTGGTATCCAGTTCGGCCTCGGTTTTAGTGATATGGGGCGGTGTGGCCAGCTTGGCAGAATTGACCGCTTCATCCACATTGACCTTTTCCTTGGACATCTGGACAATCGGGATGGAGTTGATTTCGTCCTGAATCATCTTGGCCGTGGCTGATTGCTCTTCGGTCTGGGGTATTGGTTCTGCGGCGATTTTGCCTGAGGTGGTCCGTTTAGTATTGCGCATGATGCAGTCCACGGCCATTTCGTTGATGACTATCTTCTTCTCCAGCAAAGCCGGCCAGTCCATCTTAAACCGGATGTCCTTGATTTCAATCAGGTTCTGGAACTCGTTATCAGAGCTGGCTACCTGCAGGCCGCCGGCCCGGAGGAAGAGTTTCAGGAAGCTCAGCTGAAAACGGGCTATCTCAACCTGGGCGCCGATAATCTTGCTGCCGACCGACTCAATGACGTTCTTTATCAGCCCGTCCGCGAAGACGAATCCGAATACGGCTATGATAATGAAGATAACCCCAAAAACAATGATGCCTCTCCAACGCATAAGAATTCTTTACAACCCCGAAATTATCGGGACTCCGTTGCGACTCCGCGGGATTAAACAACCCCCTTTTATTCCCCCTTTGTTAAGGGGGACTGCGGGGGTTGTTACTCAGTTTAATCCCGTTAGCTACTTATCCTTTAGTTCCGCCGCCGGTCAGGGTATTGATTTTATCTCCGGCGGACTTGACCTTGTTAACCAGCGCATTGGCCTTGGTTATTTTAATATACCAGTTATAGGGCCGGCTGGCCTTTACGCCCTTAACGAATCTGGTGTTCTCCAGTTTGGGTATCAGTTGAGCCCGATAATAGATGATGCCCTTTTCCGAAAACCGCAGGTTCGGATAGAATAATGCCAGCGAGATAGTAACGCTGCCTAATAACACGGTGTTATTGAATCCGGTCAGCGGCACCAGCGGCATATTATAGAGCATGGTCCAGAGCGGCCTGAGGAATTCCATCTGGACCAGGAGCAGATATCCGAGCATATGCGCGGCCGGGTCAACCAGGAATGACAGCAGTCCGAACACGACCGATGAGAAGATAAATGCCGAGACATTGACCCGGATGATGCAGATTAACAGCAGCACCAGCAGGTTGTGGAGCGAGAAGGTCGGGGTCAGGCCGACAATCATCCCGAAGGCGATTCCGCCGGCTATCTGCTTGGGCGAGATTTCGCCGTTGAGTAGCTTGTATAAACGATTGAGTATCTTCCAGGTGAACATATGCAAAATTCTCCGACAGAATCTATTCCCCTCCCTTGATGGGAGGGGTTAGGGGAGGGTGATTACCTTGCTACCCCTCACCCTGTCCTCTCCCACAAGGGGAGAGGGGGGATGTTTCTTTTAATAGTTTTGTTAGATTTTCTAAATATAGATTCAAATGCCATTCCTGTCAAACATATAGCAGCGAGAATATCTTGACAGGCAGTCCGGAGCCAGGTAATATTTTAGCCAACAGGAGACGCTTTTATGATTGGCACAAAATTCCTAAGTCGGCAGCCCAAATGGCTGGTGTTCATCTTAGGACTGTTGGTTATTGCCGTAATCCATATAATTGATTATTCTTCAGTGAAGGGAATGGTCTTCTCGCCCTTTTATCTCCTGCCGATTTATTTGGCCACCTGGTTTGTTGGCACCTGGGCCGGCATTGTTATGTCCGTGGTCAGCAGTATTTCCTGGCTGGTGCACGATGTGAACGAGGGCTATGCTTACGCGGGCCCGGTTATTACTTACTGGAATATGGTGGCCCGGCTCCTGCTATATTTTATTGTGACCCATATCCTGTCGGCGCTCAAGGCATCTTTGCATCATGAGAGAAGATTAGCCCGTTCCGATAACCTGACTGGGGTGTCCAACAACCTCGACTTCACCGAAATTACCGCTAATATGATGGCCAGGGCCAATCAGGAAAAGAAACCATTGAGCGTGGCGTTTCTGGATGTGGATGATTTCAAATCCATCAATGACCGGTTCGGCCACAGCGCCGGTGATAAACTATTGCGACTGGCAGCTGAGGCCATCAGGAAGAATATCCGGCCGACCGACCTGGTCTCCCGCAACGGCGGGGATGAATTCGTGATACTCATTGCCGACAGCGGGGCTGACGAGGCGCGCGAGATTGTCCAGCGGGTCAACCGCGGCCTGTTGTCCGCAATGAAAGAGAATAAATTTGATACCACCTTCAGCATCGGACTGGTCACCTGCAATACCATGCCCTGTTCTCTCGACGAGATGCTTAAATTAGCCGATAACCTGATGTATCAGGCCAAGGCCGGCGGTAAGAATTCTATTAAGAGCGATGTCTTCGGGGATAAATCTTGCGCGCCGGAAAAGGCAATTGTAACCACGGGTAAGAATTAGAAGGCAACCACGAATAGACACGAATAAACACCAATAATTAATTATATCAAGGTATTTTTCGTGTGTATTAGTGTTAATTCGTGGTTACGAAGTTTTTCTGTGGTTAGAAGTTCTTCCCGCATCCGGTATCTTGCATCTGGTATCTCCTCGACTTATTTTACCCCGACATTGACATTCCTGAACCGGGTCGGCGCGCAGCCGTGCGACATCTCAGCCGTCTGCATCGGTTCGCCCTTGCCGCAATTGGGCACGCCCCAAAGCACCCAGTGCCTGTCATTGCAGATGGCGTCGCAGGAGTTCCAGAATTCCGGCGTGATGCCCTGGTAATTCGGATGTTTTACCATCCGGGTCTTCTTGCCGTTCTTTATTTCCCAGCCGATTTCGCAGCCGAACTGGAAATTCAGGCGCATCTGGTCGATGCTCCAGGACTTGTTGAAATCCATATAGATGCCGTCCTTGGTGTCTTTTATCAGGTCGTCCAGTTCCCAACTGCCCGGCATCAGCGAGATATTATTGTTCCGGGTCATCGGGATGCGGCTGAACCCGTCAGCCCGGCAGCAGCCGTTGCTCTTGTTCTCGGCGTTCTTGCCGGCCAGTTCGCGCGTGGTCTGGTATCCGCAGAACAGTCCGTTATGGACCAGATGCCATCTCTGGGCCCGGACCGCGTCATCGTCATAACCCACCGTGGCCAATCCGCCCGGCACTGTGCCGTCCGCCACCAGATTGACAATCTCAGAACCGTATTTCAGCTTGCCGAACTTCTCCTGGGTCAAAAAGCTCCGGCCGGCGAAACTCTCTTCCATGCCCAGCACCCGGTCCAGCTCGGTCGGATGCCCGGTTGATTCGTGAATCTGGAGGGCCAGTTGCGAGCCGCCCAGAATCAGGTCCTTTTTGCCGGACGGGCAGACCGGCGCCTTGAGCAGGGCCACGGCCTCCTTGCGGATGCGCTCGGCGTTGTCCACCAGATGCAGGGAATTTATCAGTTCATAACCCATGGTGCAATACTGCCCGCCGAATGAAGACGGGAACGACCGGACCTGGTTATCGCCGTTGCCCACGGCCGTGACCGAATAACCCGCGCCGGAACGCAGGAGAATCTGCTCAATGAAACTGCCTTCTGAGGTGGCCAGGTATTGGTGTTCCTTCTTGAACCCCATTCCGCAAAATGCCTGGCGGATGGCCTTGTCCTTGCGCAGGATGGCGTCTATCTTGAACAGCAGTTCCAGCTTCTCGTCCTTATTAACCGCGAACGGGTCAATCACAAATGGCGTCTGCCAGAAATCCACATAGGTCTTTTCCTTGGTCAGTTGGATATCGTCCTTCTTGAGCATCGCCGAGGCCAGGGCGATTTCAACGGCAATAGCCGCGGTCCGGGCGATGTCTTCTTTGTTGACTTTGGAAGTGGAAGCGAATCCCCAGGCGCCGTTGGCAATGACCCGGATACCCGCGCCCAGCGACTCGGCCTGGTCGAAATTAGCCACTTTGCCGTTACGGACATTGATATTCTCGTTCTTGGTCTCGATGATTCTGATATCAGCGTAGGTCGCGCCCCGGCTGTGCGCGGCTTCTAAGGCGACATTGCATAGATTTTTCATATCAAGCATCTCCTTCTATAAATAAATAAAACATTAACACGTTGACAAACAAAGTCAAGCAATATTCAATACAAAGGCGTAGAGAAGATAACACGAATGACACGAATACGGCGAATGGCACGAATAAATCAATATAATTATTCGCTATGCGCGGTCCCTCAGTGTCTCAGTAGTTAAAAGGTATTGAATTATGGACCACAAGATGACATACAAGCAAGCCCTGATACGCAGTTTGATAGTGGGCGTACTAATTTCTGTCTGCTATATTATATTATCATTTACATTGAAAGGTAAACTTGAAAGTCTATGGATTGCACTCAATGGAATCGGTATGTTTCTATCCATTGTTTGTCATATTATACCGAAATATGAGGGCGTTTTAACAACAGTAAGTCTTTGTTCTTTACCGATAATTGTCTGTCCATTATTTGGGAGTATTATCTTTTTGCTATTACGGAATAAGAAATGGCTGACCTCGTGGAGGTTTATGTCTATTTTAGCCGGGAGTTATTTGGTCGTTAATATAGTTATGACAATAATTATGTTCATACATATTTTTAATATAATGAGTCGGAATTACCCAAAGGATTAAATTTGTGTGAATCTGTGCTAATCTGTGTCCATCTGTGGTTAAAAAGTATTAAATTATTCGTGTGATTCGTTCTATTCGTGATATTCGTGTTAAGTATTTATAATGAAACGAGACGAGTTTGAGAAATTGGTGATAGACGCCATAGACAACCTGCCGGAGCAATTCAGGTCCAAGATTAAAAACCTGGCCGTGGTCATAGAAGACAAACCCAGTGAGCGGACGCATCGGATTTTGGGTTTGCCCCCTCACCCAACCTCTCCCCAGAGGGGAGAGGAGAAAGGTGAGGGGTTTAATCCGCACAGACACGATATTATATTAGGGCTGTATGAAGGCGTGCCGCTGTCCGAACGGACCCATATGTATGGCATGGTCATGCCGGACAAGATTACCATCTACAAGAAGAACATAGAGCAGGTCTGTAGCAATGATGACCAGATAAAGCAGGCCGTTATTCATACGGTCCAGCACGAGGTAGCGCACCATTTCGGCATTTCGGATGAGGAACTACGCAAGGGCGGAGTGTACTAACCACAGATTTCGCTTCGCTATCTGCGGATTTAGCTTCGCGGTCTCTGCGGAGTTCACAGATTACACAGAGGAATCCAAAGGATAAACCCTCACACCAATATATTGGTGTGGGGGTAAACCTTGCCCAAGCCAGAGAGAAATGGTAGGGTAAGAGGTAAGAGAAAGGGAATTGAAACATGAACTAATTAATGCCTATTGAGAAAATAGAGAATAAAATATTACACTTAAGGGGTAAAAAGGTAATGATTGATGAAGACCTGGCATTGCTCTACGGCGTGCCGACCAAGCAGTTAAAAAGGCAGGTCAAAAGAAATATAGAAAGATTCCCTGATGACTTTATGTTTGAATTAACCAAGCAGGAATATCGTAGCTTTTTAAGGTGCCAAATTGGCACCTCAAGTTGGGGCGGACGCAGATACCTTCCTTATGCATTTACAGAACAGGGTGTGGCGATGCTATCAAGTGTGTTAAACAGCAAGAAAGCCATACTGGTTAATATCCAGATTATGCGGGCTTTCACCAATCTCAGGCGGGAAATATTAACTTATACCGCCTTAAAACGCAAGATAGACGGAATGGAAAGGGACTATGACAGCAAGTTTAAGGTTGTATTCGTGGCCCTCAGGCAACTGATGGCGGAAGAAACCAAGCCTAAACCAAGAATCGGATTCCATAGACAGTAGTCAAAGCCCAAGGGGAAATAATAGGGTGTCAGTAACCGCAAAGCGAGCACAAAGGTTTGAGTCCTAATATCCACGGCCTGTCTTAATACCGGCTGAAGGTTTTCGCTATATAGCGGAAGGTTCCCGCTAACAAGCGCAAAGAAAGCGCTAACAAGCGGAAAGTTCCCGCTAATAAGCGCAAAGAAATCGCTATATAGCGCAAAGTTCCCGCTAACAAGCGGAAAGTTTTCGCCAACGGGCTGATTTTAACATAACCTTCTAAAACTATAGCAGTTATGCTAATAAATACCCCCTGGGGCGGAAACCTTCATCCCTGGGTCTGAACCAGTCATCCCTAGGGCTGAACCGGTCATCCCTGGGTCTGAGCCGTTCATCCCTTGGTCTGAGCCGTTCATCCCTTGGTCTGAGTCGTTCATCCCTGGGTCTGAACCAGTCATCCCTGGGTCTGAGCCAGTCATCCCTTGGGCTGAACCAGTCATCCCTGAGGCGGAACCTTTCATCCCTGGGCGGAAACTTTCATCCCTTGGGCTGAACCGGTCATCCCCCAGTCCAAGTCGTTCATCCCTGGGGACATCCCGGTCATCCTTAGGGCTGAAACTTTCATCCCTTAGTCCAATCCTTCATCCTGTGGGCTGACTCTTTCATCCCCAGGACCTCTGGATAGTCATCCGGGACTTCTGGATATACATCCAAAACCTCTGGATATACATCCGGGACCTCTGTATATATATCCGAAACCTCTGGATATATATCCGAAACTCCTGGATATACATCCGGAACATCTGGCTATATAGCCGGGACTTCTGGATATACATCCAAAACCTCTGGATAGGTATTCAAAACCATCGGAAACTGTGGCGCAAAGAAATCAGGACGGCGTTAGCGTAATTTACTTTATGCTATTTGGCAGGGCACTGTATGCCCAAATCAATGAATCAATGACTTTTTCGTCCGTAAAGTGTTTGGGTATAAATTTCTCACGGAATGCTTTGATAGATTTAGTCAATAACCCATTCTTGATAATCTTTGCGTACTCTTGACAAAGAAAAGAGTGGAAACCAGCCAATTCATCAATTTTTTGTTGGAGGGAACCACTTTTAGGTCCACTGAAAAGATAGAATTTCTTAACCAAAGAATCATAAATTGGGGATTGACGATTGATCATATGAACTAATTTTGTGACGAATGAAAACTGAAGTGACTTACGCCCATTCTTATTAGTAGGAGTATTATGTAAGGCGATTGCGAGGTCTCCAATACTTGGAAGATTGGTCAACGCCTGATGCAACGATTGAAAATAGACATTACAATATTCTTTGGACAGATGAGCGGCATTCATTCTCCAGTAATTACGGTACCTTTTTTGAAACGGGTCAGTAGTGACTCGGTCAAGGTTGTCAACTAGCCAGTCGTATTCTGTCACATGCTCTACTAGGTCTGGTCTCTGTAAAACAACACTAATGCGCTCATTGATAAGGTCATATTCATACATGTTCTTATAGTTTCATCTTACATGCTGGACATTGCTTGTTATAACTATGCCATATTGCATATATAATCCCAGGGACAATAAAAAAACATAGAAGAATAAGTGTTATCAAACAACCCTGAGCATCTATATCTCGGTTTTGAGGTGTTACTAATCTATGACAATAGGGGCATTCAACCATACCTGCTACAGGGATTATTTTATGCTGGACATTGTCTTGTTGGTTTAAAATATGGTTAGAATCTGGTGTTTCCTTGGACTTATTCAGGAATTCCCCACAGTGCTTACATTTTACCGCTTCTTCTTGAATTTCCTCAGCACAATAAGGACATTTTTTCATCTTTCTTACTCCACATCTTCCGGCGCGACGGTGGCGACCGAGACAAGTTTGTCACCCGGTTGCAACTTTATCAGCCGGACGCCCTGGGTATTGCGGCCAATAGTCCTGATGTCGGTCACCGGCATACGCATGGCTGTGCCTTTGATGGTGATGAGAATCAGTTCGTCTTTGTCGGTGACGGTCTTGAGGCCGATGACCTTGCCGTTGCGGTCTGAGGCCTTGATGTTCCTGACTCCGGTGCCGCCCCGGCGCTGTAAGCGATATTCCTCAAACGGGGTGCGCTTGCCGTATCCGTTTTCGCAGGTGGTCAGTAATGAGCCGTCTTTTTCAATCAGAATCATATCCTTGACCACGTCGCCTTTGCGGAGTTTGATGCCCTGAACTCCGTAGGTGGCCCGGCCGGTGGCGCGGACGTTTTCCTCGGCGAACCGGATGGACATGCCTTCCTGGGTGCCCAGGATGATGTGGTCCTTGCCGGATGAGACCCGGACGCCGATGAGGCGGTCCCCGCCCGAACGACCGGAGTCATTCGGTCGGGCGGGCTTGTCATCTAATTTCAATGCGATGATGCCGCCTTTTTGCGGGTTGCCGTAGTCCTTGAGTTCGGTTTTCTTGACCAGCCCGGATTCGGTGGCCATGACCAGGAATCCCTTGGTAAAGTCATTGACCGGGATGGCGTCGGTAATCTTTTCGTTCTGGTTGAAGCGGATGATGTTGACGATAGAGCGGCCCTTGGCCGTCCGGGCCATCTCTGGCAGGTCATAGACCTTGACCCAGTGGACCTTGCCGATGGAGGTGAAGAACAGGATATAGTCGTGGGTCGAGGCGATGAAGATATGTTCGGTAAAATCGCCTTCTTTCGTCTCGGCGCCGATAACGCCCTTGCCGCCCCGGGCCTGTTTCCGGTAGCTGGTCAGCGGCACGCGCTTGACATAGCCCTCGTGGCTGATGACCACGGCCACATCTTCCTTGGTGATGAGTTCCTCCAGGACGAACTCCTTGACATCGCGTTTGAGGATTTCGCTCCGGCGCTTGTCGGCGTATTTTTCTTTGAGTTCGTAGAGGTCTTCCTTGATGATGTCCAAGACCAGGTCGTTGTCGGCCAGGATGGCTTTGTAGTCGGTGATTTCTTCCTTGTGCTTTTTGATGTCGGCTTCCAGTTTCTCCCGTTCCAGTCCGGTCAGTTTCTGCAGGCGCATCTGGAGGATGGCCTCGGCTTGGATTTCACTGAGCGAGTATTTTTCTATGAGTTTGACTCGGGCCTCGTCCGGGGACTTGGAGCGCTTGATTAATTTGATGATGTCGTCGATATTATCCACCGCGATGTACAGGCCTTCTAAAATGTGCAACTCGGCTTCGGCCTTGTCCAGGAGATACTTGGTCCGGCGGCGGATGATTTCTATTCTATGGTCTTTGTAGGCCACTAATATCTGCTTGAGGTTAAGCAGCAGCGGCCGGCTGTTGACCAGGGCAATCATGATGATGCTGAAATTGTCCTGCAAGGGCGTGTTTTCATAGAGCTGGTTGATGGTAATCTGGGGCTCTTCGCCGCGCTTGATTTCCACCACGATGCGCATGCCGTCCCGGTCGCTTTCGTCACGGATGTCCGAGACGCCCTGGATGCGGTTGTCCTTGACTAATTGGGCGATGCGTTCGATAATCTTGTTCTTTTCCTGGTTGTAGGGGATTTCGGTCACGACCACATTGGTCCGGCCGCCCTTGACTTCTTCGGTGCTGATTTTAGCCCGGACCGTGATGATGCCCCGGCCGGTTTTATAGGCGTCGATGATGCCTTTGTTGCCGCAGATGGTGCCGCCGGTCGGGAAGTCCGGCCCTTTGACGATTTCCATCAGCTCTTCTATTTCCACCTCGGGTTTTTCGATGACCTTGACAATGCCGTCCACCACCTCGCCTAAATTATGGGGCGGGATGCTGGTGGCCATGCCGACGGCGATGCCGGATGAGCCGTTGCAGAGCAGGTTCGGGAACGCCGAGGGCAGGACGGTCGGCTCTTCGCGGGTCTCGTCGTAGTTGGGCACCATGTCAACCGTGTTCTTGTCCAGGTCTTCCAGCATCTTGGACGAGAAATCGGTCAGCCGGGCCTCGGTGTAACGCATAGCGGCCGGCGGGTCGCCGTCAATCGAACCGAAGTTGCCCTGGCCGTCCACTAATATGTATCGGCAGGCAAAGTCCTGGGCCATTCTGACCAGGGTCGGATAGACCACCTGTTCGCCGTGTGGGTGGTAGTTGCCCGAGGTATCGCCGGCAATCTTAGCGCACTTGCGGTGTTTGGAGCGCGGGCCGAGATTGAGGTCGTTCATGGCGATGAGGATGCGGCGCTGGGAGGGTTTCAGGCCGTCGCGCACATCCGGCAGGGCCCGGGAAACGATGACGCTCATGGCGTAGGTGAGATAGGAATTCTTCATCTCATCTTCGATGCCGATGTCCACGACCGAGGTCGGGTTGGGAAGGGCATTCTTGTCAACTGCATCCGATTCTGGCTTTTTGGAATCTTTAGACATTAATCATTCTCCGTTCTAACTACCAGATAGGCACTCGCTTCGCTCGTGCAACTATCTCCCTTCGGGCAGCACTCAAAATTTCTTGAGTGCTGGGTCGTATCTTTTCTTTAGCATATCGTAGTCCAGTACTTAACCCGAAAGGTTAAGTGCTGTCGGAATTTCATTATTGAAATTCCGATACGACAAATTTACACGCCTTTAATAAGCTGCCACTGATAAAGGCAGGTTCTTTTCTGTTTATTTCTTTTAAGGTCTTCCGTCCGTAACCGGTCAACAATAATATAAATCTGATGCGCATCTTCCGGGCCGCGCCCATATCGCGCCGGGTATCGCCGATAAAGAACGACTGTTTCGGGTCCACCCGGAAATCCCTTATCGCCTTTTTGAGCATTCCGGGCTCTGGTTTCCGGCAGTCGCAGGCCTTAGTAAAACGTTTGACAGTCCCTCTGGTCGGATGATGCGGGCAATAATAAATCCCGTCCAGCCGGACGCCATTTTTAGCCAGCAGGCCTTTTAGTTTCCGGTGGATAAGATGCAGCCCTGTTTCCGGAATCAGGCCGCGGGCAATCAGCGACTGGTTGGTTACGACAATTAATTTATATCCGGCCTGCCGGAGCAGTTTCAATGCCTCGGGGACATTTTTATACAGCCGCAACTGGGCCGGCCGGGTCAGGTCTCCTTTAATTTCGTAGTTGAGGGTGCCATCGCGGTCCAGAAAAACGGCTTTGGTCATAGATAAAAGTTGACAAACCCTCAAGTAATTAGTAAATCCCTTTAGTCAAAAATAAGCCAGGGTAGCTCAGCCCGGTAGAGCAGGAGATTCATAAGCTCCTGGTCGTGGGTTCAAATCCCACCCCTGGCATTGCCATAATCACGATAAAAAATCAATAAGCTCCTGGTCGTGGGTTTCCCGAAATAATTCCCGACATTCGTCGAGGCGGAGTTTATCCAGCTTCGGCGGGACTGCGGCTTCGCAAATCCCACCCCTGGCATTTTACCTTTCTACTTCGTCTCGCCGCCCTTGAAGATTGACAGCGCGATAGAGAACAGCAGGCAGACGATGGTGAATTCAATAAACGACCTGGCCGGTATATGTCCCAGCGGGAAGACCACGTCCAGTACCCCCATAATCATGGCCAGAAATAGTCCCAGTCCGGCGGCCACCATAAACAACAGTGCTAATGCCTTCATTGCATACCTCCTTAGAGCCAGTTAGAAGCGCAGCGACTTACTGGCTCTTATCCCGACAGTTTTTGTCGGGATTAGAGCATCGCGCGTTATCTGGTTCTTATCCCGACAGATTCGTTTCGCTCACTGCGAGCGAATGCCGGGATTACATATACTGAATAATCATATATTTCTTTGATAAAATCAAGTTTTTGTATACATAATGTAGCGCTTAAAATAGCAGTCAAGGAAGAATAAATATATGGAACTGTTTAATGTATTGCCGCCGGCGTCAATTCTGGTTATTATTGTCGGGCTGCTTATCCTGAGCGCCTGCTTTTCGGCCACCGAGATTGCCATGTTTTCGTTCCGCAAGACCAAGCTGGCCATGATGGTGAAACAGCAGAATAAAACCGCGATATTAATCCAGAAGATTCTGTCCGAGCCGGATAAGCTGCTGGGCACGATTTTAATCGGCAATAACATCGTCAATACCAGCGCCTCGGTCCTGGCCACGGCCCTGGCCCTGTATTTCTTCGGGGAAAACGGTATCTTTGTCGCCATGGTGGTCATGACCGTTATCCTGATACAATTCGGGGAGGTCATGCCCAAGGTCCTGGCTAGCCAGTACTGGGAGCGGTTCTCGTTCGCCACGGCCCGGCCGATAAGAATTCTCTATTATGTTTTTTATCCGATAAACATGCTCATCTCGGCCATCAGCCGGCTGGCATTAATGCCCTTTAATATAAAAATCCAGCACCGCAAGCCGATGATTACCAAGGAGGAGCTCAAGCACATCGTTTCGTTATCCACGGAAAGCGGGCATCTCCAGGAGTCCGAGACGTTCCTGCTGATGAATGTCTTTGAGTTTACCGACCGGCTGGTCAGCGAGGTAATGATTCCCAGGGAGAAGATGGTGGCGCTTGACATAGCTCTTCCGCCTGATAAGATAACGGAATTTATTATGGAAAGACATTATACCCGAATACCGGTTTACGAGAATGACGTGGATAACATCATCGGGGTGTTGCATATAAAAGATTATTTTAATGTGGTCTGCTATAAGGATATTATTGCCACGATTGACCTGCTGAGGAAGCCGTTCTTCGTTTCCGAGAAGGCCCGGATTAGCGAGCTCCTGAAAGAATTCCAGAAGAGACATGTGCACCTGGCGATTGTCCGGGACGACGACAATAAGACGGTCGGCCTGATTACCCTGGAAAACATCATGGAACAGATAGTCGGGGAAATCAGGGACGAACATAAGTAAAAACTTGATTTATTATGGTAAATCGTGTAAATAGTTTATTCTAAACATTCGTTTAATTTAATAGCAGGGAGAGATTAATGCAGACAGAAGTAAAAGAAATCGGTCCGTGCAAGGTGCAGATTAAAATCGAGATGCCGCCGGACAAGATTAAGGAAAAGCTGGAGGCCAAGTATACGGATTTTGTGGCCTCGGCCACGGTGCCGGGATTCCGCAAAGGCCTGGCGCCCCGCAGTTTGATTGAACGCAAGTTCGGCAAGGATATCCGGGACGAGGTCAAGAACGACCTGATAATTTCTTCCTGCGCCGATGCCTTCAAGGAGAAAAACCTCAAGCCGGTGGCTGACCCGGAAATAGATTTTGACAAGATTGTGTTTGACGAGACCAAGCCGCTGTCCTTTGACGTGGTGGTGGAGGTCGAGCCGACCATCAATCTGACCGAATACGCCGGCATCAAGGTCAAGAAAGTGCCGGTAGAAGTAACCGAGAAGGATATTGATACCGCGCTGGAGGCAATCCGCCAGCAGAACGGCGAATGGCAGGTGCTGGCCAAAGAGAAAGCCAAAAAAGGCGATATGCTGGTCTTCAGCCAGGAGACCTTCGTGGACGGCAAGCATGTTCATCAGAACGAGAATTCCACTATGATTATCGGCCAGGATGTGAAATTCTTCGGCAAGCCCTCGGCTGATATCGGCAATTCCCTGAATGATATGAAGGCGGGCGATTCCAAGGAAATCAAGATGAAGGTGCCGGATGACGCCGAGAAGGCCGAATACCGCGGTAAGGATGCCACCCTGAAAATCACGGTCAAGGAAGTCAAGCGGATTAATATTCCCAAACTGACCGAGGAATGGGCCAAGCAAATCGGATTTGAGTCCGTTAGCAAGATGAAGGAAGAGGTCAAGAAGCGGCTGCTGGTCCAGAAGGCCAAGGACGCCGAGTATAAAGTCGAGAGCCAGGTGCTGGATGCGATTCTGGAAAAGACGCCGTTCCAGTTACCGGCCAGTCTGGTTAATGAAGGCGTAAATTACACGCTACGGCGCTGGACCACCCAGATGCTCATGGAAGGGCATCCGGAAAAGGAAGTCGCGGCCGACCTGGAAAACCTGAAAGCCAAGGCCAAGGATGCGGCCGAAAGGGATATCCGAATCCAGTTTATCAGCGACCATATCGCCAAGAAAGAAAAGATATTTGTTACCGAGGACGAGGTCAGCCAGCGGATAAACGAACTGGCCGGCCGCTACCGCAAATGGCCCAATGAAATCAGGAAATATTACGAGGAGAACCATATGATGGGCCAGTTACGCACCGACATCCGCGAGGAGAAGGTCCGGAAACTGTTGAGGGAAAAAGCGGTTATTACGGATTAGTTATTAAGAGTACGTAACAAAATGAGATTGCTTCGCTTACGCTCGCAATGACAGTCATTGCGAGGAGCGAACAATGTGAGCGACGAAGCAATCTCGACATTCATTCTGTCGAACGTTCTAAGTAAAAGGAGTTGTTATTATGAGTTATCTGACGCCAATCGTGATTGAAAAGAGCGGCAAGGGCGAGCGCGCCTATGACATCTGGTCGCGCCTGCTAAAAGACCGGATCGTCTTTATCGGCGGGCCGATTGACGACTATGTGGCTAATCTGATTATCGCCCAGATTCTGTTCCTCCAGATGGAGAACAAGAATCAGAGTATCGACCTGTATATCAATTCGCCGGGCGGTTCGGTCACGGCCGGGTTAGCCATTTATGATACGATGCAGTTCGTCCAGTGTGACGTGGCCACCTATTGCATCGGCCAGGCCTCGAGCATGGGCGCGGTATTGCTGGCCGCCGGCACCAAAGGCAAGCGCAGCTGCCTGCCGCACGCCCGGGTGATGATTCACCAGCCCTGGGGCGGCGTCCAGGGCACGGCTCAGGATATCAAAATCCAGGCCGAAGAAATCATCAAACTCAAGCAAAAAATAAATCTGATTCTGGCCAAACATACCGGTCAATCCCTGGAGAAGATAGAAAAAGACACGGACCGCGATTATTTTATGTCGGGTGATGAAGCCAAGAAATACGGATTGATTGACGAGGTTGTGGAATCAATGAGAACCAAGCCGGAAGCAAAATCGTAATGAAGAAGTCCAAAAAACAGGGCAGCGACAAGACAGTCCGGCCTCCGATAGACGAGAAATGTTCTTTCTGCGGGCAGACATACCATCCGTCCAATCTGATCCAGGGCCAGTCCGGAACCACTATTTGTTCCGGCTGCGTGGCGGTCTGCGCCCAGATGAACGGCAAGTCCGCCAAGATCGGGCGCCGTGAGCCGTTCCAAAAGGAAGAACTTTTTAAGAAACTGCTCAGCCCGGCGGAAATCAAGAAGAAACTGGATGAGTACGTGGTCGGCCAGGACCGGACCAAAAAGATCGTGTCGGTGGCGGTCAACCACCATTACAAGCGGATTCTTAATCCGGTCCATAAGGACGTGGAACTGGAGAAGAGCAATATCCTGCTGATCGGTCCGACCGGCTGCGGCAAGACGCTGATTGCCCAGACCCTGGCCAAGATTCTTGATGTGCCCTTTGCCATCGGCGATGCCACCACATTAACCGAGGCCGGTTACGTGGGCGAGGACGTGGAGAATCTCCTGTTGCGCCTGATCCGGGCCGCGGATTTTGACCTGACCCGGGCCGAACGGGGCATTATCTACATCGACGAGATAGACAAAATCGCCCGGACCCACAATAATCCCTCCATCACCCGCGATGTCTCCGGCGAAGGCGTCCAGCAGGGACTGCTTAAGATGCTGGAAGGCACGCTTTCCAACGTTCCGCCGCAAGGGGGTCGCAAACATCCGGAACAGGAATACATCCAGATTGACACCAAGCATATCCTGTTTATCGCCGGCGGCACTTTTGACGGCATAGAAAATTCCGTTTCCCGGCGCATCGGCCGCAAGCAAATCGGTTTTAACGCCGAAACCAAAAACCTGGACGAACTCGGCTTGGGTGAAATCCTGGCCCATATCGAGCCCGAAGACCTGATGGAGTTCGGAATGATTCCGGAATTCATCGGGCGCTTCCCGGTCAACTGCATCGTCAAGCCGCTGGATTTGGAGGCCATGATAAGGGTCCTGACCGAACCGCGCAACGCGCTGCTCAGGCAATACCAGACATTTTTCCAGATGGAGAATTCCCGTCTGGAATTTACCCGCCCGGCGCTGGAGGAGATATCCAAGAAAGCGCTGGCCAAGAAGACCGGGGCCCGGGCTTTGCGGGCTATTATCGAGCAACTCCTGCTGGATACGATGTTTGAACTGCCGGATTGCGCCAAGCAGGGCAATTACGTGATTACGCCGGAAATGGTCAAAGGGACCGAGCCGATAAAAGCGCTGGAAGATAAGGTTTCCACGGCACATAAAAAGGCGTCGTAGATTTTCTATAATATTCTCTCTACGCTATTGACAAGCAGATAAAATATTGTATAAGAGGGAATAATGAAGTTCCGATATGCATCGGGATAACTGCCACTAATTCGTTATAGGCATAAGTGGCAGTAAAGGGATAAATAAAGATGGACGAACCCGGAGGGTCTACGGGTGTAAATCCCGTTGCGCAAACCGATTCCGCAGAACAGGCCTCGCAACTCAATCTGCCGCTTTGGAACAGCGCCAACCAGAAATTGGACGGCGCCAAAACCCTGACCGATTCCGAGATTCAGATCGTACTGCAGAATCTCTTTTCCGAGGATTACACTACCCGGCAGAAGATTATCGCCTACCTCAATATCAACCAGCACGTGATTACCAGGCCGCTGGTGGAAATGCTGGTCAAGAACACCACTCATCACACCCTGATTTTCCAGGTGACCTATGCCTTGGAGGTCATCGGCAAATCAGCCGTGCCGGTCTTGCTGGAGGCATTGGCGAAAATTGGCGAGATAAAAACGCCGCTGGACGTGGCCCGGATGGAAAACATCTCCGAGACCCTGGTTCGGATAAACGACAAAAGCGGGGCAGCTGTCCTGGCCGATTACCTGCGCGACATCAAGGCCCGGATAGACGAAATCAACAAGAACGTCAATCATAATAATTCGCATACCCCGCAGGATGAATGCTGGTGGTCGTCTGACCTGGGCAAGAAGATGGAATTCTACCAGATGGCCCGGATGAAGATACACTGCCTCTTGGGCGAGATGAATTCACCCATCGGTTTTGACGACCTGCTGGCCCTGCTGGGCGACGGCACCAAAAGGGTGCCGGGCGATATCATCGAGACCCTGGCCAAGGTCGGCAACAAGCATGCCCTGATACCGCTGGTCCGGATGTATCCGGTAGAATCGGAAATCTCGGAATTAGGCGCCCGTTATATCAAGGAAACCTGCCGGGCTATTATCAGGCGGGAAAAACTCTCCAAATCAGACCCGCTCTTTGATAAACTCACCGAGGCGGAAAAGGACAACCTCAGTAAAATCCTGTCCGGATATAAGAATGGCAATAAAACCTGAAACTCTAGCCCGCATCCAACTGCTCCAGGGCGATATCACCGCAATGGAAGTGGATGCCATAGTCAATGCGGCTAATAATGATTTGATATTAGGCGGCGGCGTAGCTGGGGCCATCCGGGCCAAGGGCGGTCCGGCTATCCAGCAGGAATGCAACAAAATCGGGACGATTCGGGTGGGCGAGGCGGCCGTAACCTCAGCCGGGACTCTTAAGGCGAAATATGTCATTCACGCGGCCAGTATGTCATTGGGCAGTGATACCACAGCCGTGACACTCAGGAATTCAGTCCGCAACTCCCTTCTCAAGACCGAGCAATACAAGATAACCACGATTGCCTTTCCGGCTATAGGCACGGGCGTAGCCGGGTTTCCGGTGGCCGGCTGTGCCCGGATAATGCTGGATGAGGTCATTTCATATCTGGGTGTCAAGGCGCATCTGACCAAGGTCTATTTCGTGCTCTACGACAAAATAACTCTTCAGGCGTTCAAGGATGAGTTTGAGACGATGGTTAAATTATAGGATTTTTCGACACACCGTATTCTTTTATAAACCGATATGGATTAGGTTGATAACATTCGGCGCTCCTTATGTACTGTGCATTTTAGTAAGTTTACAAGAAATGGCGCTTGTTCGTATTTCGGATGCCGTTCGTTCAGTAATCAAATGGCATCCCTTTGCTAATCAGATGCCATTTCTTTGCCCATCAAATACCATCTCTTATATACTGTGCATTTTGGCAAGTTTACAAGGGATGGCGTTTGTTTACCATACTGATGCCGTTTCTTGGCACAACAGATGCCATTTCTCGGGAACAGGATGGGAATGTAACCCTGTAAGGGGGGTGGGGGGACTCCCCCCTGCTTACGTAAGAGATTGATTTATAAGGGGATAAATTAACGGAAATAGTCGAAAATGTCTATTCCCTAGTCAATTTTATCCAGTTTTTCGCCCTACTTCTTCCTTTGCAACACCGTCTGTCTACCTCAGGCAGGCATGGGCCGCGGCCAGACGGGCTATGGGCACCCGGAACGGCGATGCCGAGACATAGTTCAGCCCGGCTGAATGGCAGAAGATGACGGATTCAGGGTCGCCCCCGTGCTCACCGCAAATCCCCACCTTCAGATCCGGCCTGGTCGTCCGGCCTTTTTCCGTTGCCATCCTGATTAGTTTGCCCACGCCGCCCTGGTCAATAGTAACAAAGGGGTCATTGGCCAGAATCTTGTTGTCCACATAGTAGTGCAGGAATTTCCCGGCATCGTCCCGGGAAAATCCGAAGGTCATCTGGGTCAGGTCATTGGTGCCGAATGAGAAGAATTGGGCCTGAGTGGCAATCTCGTCAGCCGTAATCGCGGCCCGCGGTATCTCTATCATGGTGCCGACCAGATATTTGATTTTGATGCCGGTTTTCTTGGCTACCTCTGACGCCACCCGGTGGACAATCATTGCCTGATTGGTAAATTCGTTGATGTGACCGACCAAGGGTATCATTATTTCCGGGACTACAGTCTTGCCGGCCTTGGCTACCTCGCTGGCCGCTTCAAGTATGGCCCGGACCTGCATCTCGGTGATTTCCGGATAGACAATGCCCAGCCGGCAGCCCCGGTGTCCCATCATCGGATTGAATTCGTGGAGCTCGTTGACCCGGGCTAAGAGACGCTCTTTCTGCGTAAGAATAGCTGACCTGTCATGCTGAACTTGTTTCAGCATCTCATTAGACCCTGAACCAAGTTCACTGTCGTGGTCACTGCGGTGTTCAGGGTGACAATTTTGCGCCTTTAACGTGGCCACCTCGACCATGAGTTCCTCGCGTTTGGGCAGGAATTCGTGCAGAGGCGGGTCTATGGTGCGGATGGTGACCGGATAGCCCTTCATGGTTTCGAAGAGTCCCTTGAAATCGCTCCTCTGGAGCGGGAGCAGTTTATTGAGCGCCTTGACCCGGTCTTCTTTGTTGGTTGCCAGAATCATTTCCTGGACAATGGGCAGGCGGTCTTCGGCAAAGAACATATGTTCGGTCCGGCACAGGCCGATGCCCTCAGCCCCGAATTTCATGGCGTATTCGGCATCGAGCGGGATATCGGCATTGGCCCTGACTTTCAAGTGCCTGATTTTATCAGCCCAGGCCAGCAGGGTGGCGAAATACTGGTAGAGCGGTGCCTGGTCCGGCGATAACTTGCCCTTGATTACCTGCATGACCTCGGATTCCATAGTGGGCACGTCGCCCATCATGACCTCGCCGGTGGCGCCGTCAATAGAGAGATAGTCGCCCTCCCTGACAATAACATTGCCTACCGAGAACAACTTTTTCTCTTCGTCCACCTTAAGGGCCGAGCAGCCGACCACGCTGGGTTTGCCCATCTGGCGGCCGACCACAGCCGCGTGCGAGGTCATTCCGCCGGTGGCGGTCAGGACTCCCTTTGCTTTGTACATTCCGGAGATATCGTCCGGAGAGGTTTCCTTGCGGACCAGGATGGTGCGTTCGCCTTTAGCAGCCTGTTCCACAACCTTATCCGGCGAGAAGTAGACCTTGCCTGATGCGGCGCCGGGCGAGGCGTTCAGGCCCTTGGCAATGACCTTGAATCTGGGGCGTTCAACCGGATTGAACATCGGATGCAGGAGCTGGTTGAGTTGGAGCGGTTCCACGCGTCTGACGGCTTCGTCCGGTTTAATCAGTTTCTCCTTGACCATATCCACGGCAATCCGGATAGCGGCCAGGCCGGTGCGTTTGCCGCTCCGGGTCTGGAGCATATAGAGCTTGGCGCGTTCGATGGTGAACTCAAAGTCCTGGATGTCTTTGTAATGGAGTTCCAGCCGCGAGGTGATGTCCTTTAGTTGCTTGAATGCCGCCGGCATATCCTGGCCTAATTCGGTGATGGGCTTGGGGGTGCGGATGCCGGCGACCACGTCTTCGCCCTGGGCATTGGTCAGATATTCGCCGTAGAACATCTTTTCTCCGGTAGCCGGGTTGCGGGTGAATCCCACGCCGGTAGCCGAGTCGTTGCCCATATTGCCGAAGACCATCATCTGGATATTGACGGCTGTGCCGATGTCGTGCGAGATTTTATAGAGGTTGCGGTAGGTAATGGCCCGCTGGTTGTTCCAGGAGCGGAAGACCGCATCGCGCGCCATCTCTAATTGCTTTATCGGGTCCTGGGGAAACGGCTGGCCGGAATGCTTGAGGATAATATCTTTGTATCGGGCGATAGTTGACGGCCCGTCTGATTTCACGGTCTCGAATATCTTGCGTTCGATATCCAGGACCACGTCGCCGAACATCATCAGCAGGCGTTTGTAACAGTCATAGACAAATGATTCGTTTTTGGTCAGTTTGATTAATGTCTGGACCGTGGCGTCATTCAATCCCAGGTTGAGGATGGTGTCCATCATCCCGGGCATGGAGAATTTGGCGCCGGAGCGGACCGAGACCAGCAGGGGATTGACGGTATCGCCGAATTTCTTGCCTGATGCGGTTTCCAGTTTACGGACGTAGTTGATGAATTCTTTTTGCAGGGTAGCCGGGAATTTCATCTTGTTTTCGTAGAAGATGCGGCAGAGTTCGGTGGAGACGGTGAATCCGGGCGGGACGGGTAGTCCCAGACGGGCCATTTCAGCCAGGTTGGCGCCCTTGCCGCCCAGGATGTCTTTCAGTTTGCCGTTGCCTTCGGTCTTCTTGCCGCCAAAGAAATACAGATACTTTTTCATAAATACACTTTCTAATGCAACCACAGATTACACAGATTTCGCAGATTAAATTAAAGTTCTACTTCCTTCTTTTTGCTCGTTCAATTTCTGGTAACAATTGTCTTTCATATGCAGGTTTAAGTTTTATGGCCTGTTCCCAGTCGGTAATAGCTCCGGTGTAGTCATCATTTTTAAACTTATCATTCCCACGATAATAATAAATGTCAGCAAATGGACCCCTTAGTTCTTTTTCATACGCAGGTTTAAGTTTTATGGCCTGTTCCCAATCGGCAATAGCACCGTTATAATCTTTTTTCTTGTATTTGGTTAATCCACGACTTTGATATGCTTCAGCATATTTGGGGTTGAGTTTAACAGATTTGTCCAATGCTTTGAGTGATTCATCAAAATCTTCCATCTTGCCTAAAACACATCCTTTGTTAAGCCATGCTTCAGCTAAATTGGGGTTAAGTTCTATGGCTTCGTTAAAAGCAATAAGCGCTTTATTATCCTTGCCTAAAGTGACTAAAACGGCTCCTTTATTATACCACGAGTTGGCATCGTTCCTGTTAAGTTTTATAGCCATATCAAATGCTTCAATTGCATTGTCAAATCTATTTAAACTGATTAACACAACTCCTTTATTATACCATACCATATTGTCTTTTAAGCCAAATTCTATGGTCTTATCTAATGCATCCAATGATTCATTCCATTTACTAAGTTTTGCCAAAACCAATCCTTTAATTTTCCATGCTTGAGCCAGATTGGAGTTAAGTATCAATGCTTTTTCGCAGTACTTAAGTGACTCGTCAAATCTGTTTATATGGAGTAGAACGTCTCCTTGATCACACCATATCAAGGCATCATCTGGAATAAGTTCTAATGCCTTATTCAAACATTTAAGCCCATCGTTAATCTGTCCCGAAGCAACTAATGCGTATCCTTTGCTATGCCATGCTTTACCATAATTCGGGTTAATCGTTATTGCTCTATCAAAAACTTCAACGGCTTCGTTATATTTCTTTAATCCTGTTAAAGCAACACCTTTATTGCATAGTAACATCACGTTATCAGGAATAAGCTCTAAAGATTTATTTGTAAATGTTAACGCCTCTTCAAGTCGACCCAAAAGAATTAATAGATATCCTTTATTATTCAATGCATTAAGATTGTTTGGGGCAATCTCTATAGCTCTATTATATGCGTTGATTGCCTCTTCCAGTTTGCCTGATTCAAGCAGGGAATTTCCTTTTTTACACAATTCCTCGGATAAGTTATTTTTATCCGTCTCTATTTGATTAGACGGGGTGTTGCATCCGATTAGTAATGCTATTGCGAATAAAAGGGTAATTATTTTGCGCATATTTTTAATCCGTGTCCTTACAGGTGGAATAATCTGTGAAATCTGTGGCTACTTTACTTCTTTCTTCTTACTCGGTGGTGGGGCGATGGCGTCCTCGTCTTCCTGGGGTACGCCGACTATCCCGGCCAGGGTAAAATCTATGCGCCAGCCGTCTTCTTCATATATAAATACAAATTCCTTCTGGTATTCCGGGTATTTCCAGTGCCTCAGGCGCACCCGGGCCTTTTCGATGGTTTTAGGCGTTTCATTCGGCTCGGTGGCAGCCGCGGTTTCCTGGAAATATTTTATGTCCTCAACCTCCCAGTAAGTCAGGATGCTCCTGATAAGGATGCCGAAGATGGTATATTCCAGCATCAGCTTGAAATCCCCGTATTTATAGCGGCCCCGGGTATCCTGGCTTAAGCAGTAGTAGGCCGTGGAGTAATCGGATTTGGCCAGCGCCTCGCGCATGACCTTAAGATTCTTGGCCGGCGAGGTTCTCTTGACTAAGGTATCATGAGGCGGGCAGGATGCGCCGTAGGAAAGGATGGCAATTACGGCTGTTAAGAGGATATATTTTATGTATCGCATTTATATCGGTTTAAAGGTTGATTGGAAGTGCCGCATGATGGGTGACTCGAAGTCAAATCGCACGCCCCGGACCAGCTTGCGGCGTTGCCAGATTCTGGTTGCGCATTCGGCCACGTAATCCAGGTGTTCCTTCATATAGACCCGTCTGGGGATAGCCAACCGAACCAGTTCCAGTTCCGGGAATACATTTTTCCCCGTGTCAGGGTCGCGGCCGGCCAGGACCGCGTCGATTCCCACCACCCGGATTCCGCCTTCAATATAGAATTCTATGACTAATGCCTGGCCCGGGAAATGCTCCCGCTTGATGTGCGGGAAGAATTTCTTGGCGTCAATATAGACCGCGTGGCCGCCGAAGGGCACTAAGACCGGGATGTTGCTTTTCTTCATCTGCTCGCCGAGATTGGCTACCTGGCCGGTCCGGTGCCGGAGGTAATTCTCGTCAATGCCTTCATTGAGTCCGATGGCAATGGCCTCCATATCCCGGCCGTTCATGCCGCCGTAGGTGGGGAATCCTTCCAGCAGGACGCACAGCGGGACCATTTTCTGGTAGAGTGCCTTGCTCTTGAGGCCGATGAATCCGCCGATATTGACCAGGGCGTCCTTCTTGGCGCTCATGGTGCAGCCGTCCACCACGGAAAATATCTCGTGGGCAATCTGCTTGACGGTCCATTTTTTGTATCCGTTTTCCCGCTCCCTGATGAAATGCGCGTTCTCGGCAAAACGGGCCGCGTCAATGAAGATCAGGCAGTTGTATCTCCGGGCGATGCGCGCCACGGCCTTGATATTAGCCAGTGATACGGGTTGTCCGCCGCCTGAGTTGCAGGTGATGGTAATCAGGACGTAGGCCACGTTGGCCGGGTCCTGCTTGATGGCGGTTTCCAGTTTATCCAGGTCGATATTGCCCTTGAAGGGATAGGTGGATTGTGAATCGTAGATTTCTTTTATGGTGCAGTCCACAGCCCGGCCGCCCACGTCTTCGATATGGGCCTTGGTGGTATCAAAGTGCATATTACCCGGGATAATCTGGCCTCTTTTAACCAATGCCCGGTCCAGGATTTTCTCGGCCCCGCGTCCCTGATGGGCCGGAATGGTGTAGGGGAAACCCATGATGTCCTGGACCGCGTCTTTGAGGTGCTTGAAGTTGGAACTACCGGCGTAACTCTCGTCGCCCATCATCAGCCCGGCCCACTGGCGGTCGGACATGGCGCTGGTGCCGCTGTCGGTTAAGAGGTCAATGGTGATATCCGTGGCCGGCAGGAGGAACGGGTTGTAGCCGACCTGTTTGATTCTCTTGATGCGGTAATCGCGGGTGGTGGTGTAAACCGGCTCCACGCTTTTAATCTTGAAAGGAGGTAACATAGACATAGTTATAATCTTAACTAATAGCTAACAGGGTCAACCCCGCACATAACGATAGTGGTTTAATTACGGGGGAAATATTACGGCACATTAACAATAAAAGGTTTTTTATTATCACTACTTATGTGCGGGGTCAAGGAAAAATCCACATATTATAGAAATGCCGGACCGACATATTTAGGCTGATATTGCTTGACATTTATAGAGAAATTGGTATTTAATAAACAAATTAAATTAATCCTTTGCTATCCTTGGGTTGTCGTAGCAAGGTAGTCCCTAACGGGATGGTCTGCTGACCTTAACATCTGAGGCGACCCATTAAATAAGGAGAAATGGTATGAAAAAGATGATATTGGCCGGGGTGGTCCTGACCGCAATAAGCGGGATGATATTGGGGTGCAAGTCCGCGCCGCCGGAAGCCAAGCCGATTGACGTGGCGCCGCAGGTGGGCGAGAAAATGATTTGGTCCTCACACGACCAGAGGCCGGGCTGGACCGTTAATGAGCCGGCGACCAAGGAGGGCAATTTCTATTTTGTCGGCCTGTCCGGTAAATATGCCACGGAGAAAGAAGGCCGGGATGACGCCCAGCGCAGCGCGGTCAATAACGTGGTTAAATATATCGGTACATTCGCCCAGGATAAATTCCAGCAGATAACCACCTCGCACGGGCTGACCTCTGAAATCGTTGACCCGACCAGGGCAGTGCGCGATTTCCAGGAGCAACTCTCGGCCGCCTTTGCCTCGCACGTCCGGACCAAGGAATGGTATATCGAAAAATGGCAGGATAAAAAGACCAAAGAGACATATCATTTGGTATATCTTTTGGTAGAAGTACCGCAAACATCGGTTGAAAAGGCATATGAGGATACCTTAAACGGTAATATCGAAGATCTGAAGAAGAAGCGCGATGCGGCTAATGACGAGAAGGCCAAAGCCCAGTATGAGGATGCTATGAAGGCCTTTGAGGATGCCAAAAAGCAGGGTTTCGGTCTGGAAAAGAAATAACAAGTTCGTAAATACTAAACACGAATAGGACGAATACGACGAATGGCACGAATATAATTTATTATTTGTGTGATTCGCGTCCTACTCGTATGATTCGTGTTCCTCTTTTTCTTGATGGCATATGAAAATATACATCTCACTTCTTGTGTTATTATTCATGGTTCTTCTGGGTTGTTCCAGCACCAACGGCAAGACATTGCCCATAGACGAGAAGAAGGTCTGGGCATCCCAGGAGCAGAAGCCGGACTGGACCGTTAAGGAACCCGGTGTAAAAGATGGTAACCAGTTTTTTATCGGGCTTTCGGATAAGTTTGAGACCGAAAAAGAAGCCCGCGATAATGCCTACAGCCACGTCCTGAATAACGTGGTTAAATACATATCGACTGATATCAAGACCAAGACCGAACGCCTGATTGCCTCAACCGGCCTGAGCAGTAAGATTATTGATCCGACTGTGACGGTCCGGGGGCTGGAGGAGCAGTTGTCTTCAGCCGTGGCCCGCCGGGTCAAGCCCCAGGAATGGTATATAGAAAAATGGGAACGAAAACAAGGCGGCGAGAAGCGGACATATTATATGATATACCTGCTGGCTGATGTGCCTCAGGCAGAAGTGGAGCGGGTGATTGCCGAGCAGATTAGCTACCAGAATGAGATGATTAATGCCGTAAAGGCAGCCCAGGAACATCTGGTTAAGGCAAATAGTTTGATACTCGATGCGGATAACCAGTCATCCGGCCAGCCGGTCCAGTCGATTGGTAAGTATCAAGAAGCAATTAAACAGGCAGAACAAGCCAAGGTAATACTTGCAGTGTTCCCGGAACTTAAGGCAATGATTGCAGAAATAAAAATGATTATTGCTGTGACTAATAAGAAGACTAACGAGATAGGCGCCAATCCGGACACTGTTTTAACCAATGGCGTTTTAAACTTAGTTAAGAACGCTGATAAGCCTGTTACGGTGGCCATTGCCAAGGCTAATTATCAGGATACGGATTTGAGCAGTGAATTCGGTGGATATCTGATACAGAAGATAGAAACCATCATGGGCCAGGAAAAGGCGTTATATAATGTCATAGCCCAAAAGGTATTCCAGGATGAACTCAAGAAAGCCCAGAGTCCGATTGAGGACTGTCTGGCCGGTAAATTTGTGCCCTTAAGCGACACTGTTATTTCCCGGGTTAACGGGCTGGTCTTTGTCCGTTACTGGGATAAGGGCGATAAAGTCGAGATAAAGATGGAGTTGATTGAGGTGGGCAAGGGGACGATACTCGGCTCGACCTCGCTGGAACTGCCCAAAGGCATGTTCCCGAAAGAGATAGCATACAAGCCGGGCAATGACTTGATTGCCGGTGAAGGGCTGAAGGCATTCGGTTCCGGCGCGTCATCCGGAGACTTAAAGATAAAGGTCTGGGCGGACAAGGGCGAGGGCAGTGTTTACAAGAAGGACGAGTCGGTCCAATTCCATTTCCGTTCCAACAAGGACTGTTATATTTATCTCTATCATATGGACGCGGCCGGTTCGGTGAAACTGCTTTTCCCAAATAGTTTTAATAAGGATAACCGGGTCAAGGCCAATCAGGTCTACAGCATTCCGGACGAGACCATGAACTTTGACTTGAAGATAACCGAGCCGCTGGGCGCGGAGATGGTCAAGGCCTTTGCCAGCCTGCAGCCGGTCAAGGATTTGGAAATCAAGCCGGATGAGGTTGGTTTCCGTGATATCGGCAAGATTATGGATGCCAAAACCAGGGGCATCATCACCCGTTCTATCGAAGCCGTGGCCAAAGAGGGATTTGCAGAAAACACTTGCATTATTACGACAATAAGATAGAATATATAATACAAGTTACGCAATTACGAATAAACAGTCTCTTGTGTCATTCCCGCGAAGGCGGGAATCCAGTAATTCCCAAGCGGTCTGGATTCCGTGTCAAGCACGGAATGACAGTGAGTGCGTAAGTCATATTAATAAATTAGAGAAAAAGGAGTTAGTTATGACAAAGAGAATATTGGGCGCGGCAATGGTAATGGGTTTGTTCTTGGCGGTTTCCTGCGTCAGTTCGGAGCGGAGTTTACGCCAGTTCGACGAGAAGATGACCAGCGAACGCAGGGTTAAGACCGAGGACGCCTTGGGCGAACCCAGGATAGAAATAGTCCAGAGGCCGATTTCCTCGAGTCCTGATGTCAGGTTCACCGTGATGGCCGATATGGTCAAGCGTGATTCCTTCCTTCAGCAATATCAAAAGACCGAGAAATTCGAGCAGGTTCAGAGCGGCGAAGGACTGATGATAGCCGGCGGTATAATGTGGGGCTGGGGCCTGCTGGAATGGATGTTCGGGGCTATTTTTGGCATAGAAGACCCGGCCAGCGGTTATACCCTAACGCCGGCGGAAAAAGCCCAGTATGCCAGATGGGAAAGCCAGGGCGCGACGCTTTTTGTCCTTGGTTTGATTCCTTTCATAGTCGGCGCTTCTATGGAGCAACAGGTCACCTATGCGGACAAGCCGGTCGGCACATTTGAACGTAATGTCTCCAAGGACACCGCGCTCGGCAAGGCCGTGCCCATGCCCAACCTGATGGTTACGGCCTCGGCCAAGAACGACACCGGCACCCTGAATATCTCAGGCACCACGGACCAGGACGGCAAGGCGGCTCTGGCCATGGATCGGTTGATGTCAGATGTCATTGCCACGGCTCGGGAACTGCCCCAGAATACCAGCGTGGAAATCAAGGCGGCCAACGGCCAGCCGACCTATCTGTATTATAATATCACGGAGGCCATAGACATTATGTCGCGCGGCGTGATTGACTGGAACACGGCGCCCGAGGGGTTAACTCCTTATCTCGAGGCGCGGATGGAAATCGGCGGTTCGACCAAGGCCAGCGAAACCGTGGAACTGAAATTCCATGTCTCCAACCAGAAGGGCAAGGGCGATTGCTACCGGCTCCAGGCCATGCTGAAAAGCGAGGAGCCGCTGTTTAATCGGCGCATCCTGATCGGGCACATCAAGGCCGGGCAGGAGATTTCGGTCAGCAACAAGGTGGAAATCCCCCGGCTCTGGCAGGACCGGGTCATTCCGCTGACGGTCACATTCGAGGAATTATACAAAAATATTCCGGATAATATAGAAGCCCGGCTGGTCATCGAAGGCCTGCCCAGGCCGGCACTGGCCTATTCATACCAGATTGTGGACGACGGCTCAGGCAACTCGGTCGGCAACAGCGACGGCGTGGCCCAGAAAGGCGAGGCGCTGGATATCGAAGTGACGGTCAATAACACCGGTGCGGTGGCGGCCCGGGATGTCCAGGCCCGGATATCGTTTGCTTCAGAGGTGGGCGAGGGCGTCATTTTACAGCGCAATAGTTTATCACTGGGTGACCTGGCCCCGAACGAGAGCAAGAAGGGCCGGTTTACTTTGGTGGTTAAAAAGGTGGCCCAGATAAATGACATAAACATCAATCTCAATATAGATGAAAAGAATCTTAACGTTGCCACGGCCGATACCATCGCCGTAAAAATCGGCGCCCAGACCGAGACCAAGGCCATTGTCATGAATCCCAAGCCGGCCTATGTCACGGTGGACGAGATTACCGTGCGCGGCGGCGCCAGCCCGGACAGCATTGCCCGGTTCCGGCTCAAAAAGGATATGGCCCTGACCATCACCGGCCAGATGGGCGATTGGTATCGGGTGGACCTGGGTAGCGGCCGGAATGGCTGGGTATCCAAGAATGAGATTGGCATGACCGAGCCCAAGCGGGACGCCACCGCAGTAGCTGCCCCGGCAGCCGCGGCCACGGTTATTGAGGTGATGCAAAAGGCCCCGCCGCTGATTGTCCTGGCCCAGCCCCAGAAGAGCGCGGTCGAGACCTTCGACGACTCTATTAAGATTGTCGGTACGGCCGGCGACGACCGCTCGGTGGAAAAGGTGGATATCCTGGTTAATAATAACCTGGCCAAGAGTTTGAGCACCCGGGGCATCAGTGTGGTCGAGCGTCCCAAATCATCGGACGAGAAAACGCCCAGTTACTCCTTTGAGCAGATTGTTTCGCTTAATATGGGCAATAATGAAATCAAAATCATTGCCTATGACGATGAAGGCCTGACCCGGCACCAGACCATCAGGGTTACCCGCGTCCCGCAAAGAGGCGAGACGTATATGCTGTCTATCGGCATCAGCAACTATGACGACCAGAGCATCAAGAAATTGCCCTTTGCCGAAGAGGACGCCAAATCCATGGCTGATTTCTACCGTAATAATCCGGCCTCGCCCATGAAACCGGAAAATATCACCACCCTTTACGGCAAACAGGCCACCAGCCGGAATATCAGGAAAGCCATCGGAGACATGAGTAAGAAAGCCAAGGAATACGATACGGTCATTCTCTATTACGCCGGGCATGGCGATGTCGGCAAGCATCCCAACAAAAACACTGAATATTATCTGATACCGGTGGATGCGGAGAAAGAGGACCTGTTCTCCACGGCTATCGAGTTAAGCGAGGCCCAGCGGCTCTGGAGCGCGGTCACCTCCAAGCGCAAGGTCTTTATTGCTGATGCCTGCAACTCCGGCGGATTCAGCGACCTGAGAGGCGATGTGGACGGCTTTGAAAAAGGCATGGGCGAAGGCACTATCGTCATGACCGCATCATCCCGGGGCCAAAAGGCCATCGAAGAGCCCAAACTCAAGCACGGCCTGTTTACTTATTTTCTGTTGCAGGGCTTGGCCGGCGCGGCCGATACAGACGGCGACAAGCGGGTCAGCATCAGCGAATTGAAGAAATTCCTGGACAAAGAAGTGCCCAATAAGGCCAAGGAACTGGGCTCGGCCCAGACGCCGGTGATTAAGATTGAGACCAGCGGCGAGATATACCTGACCCGTTAGAGATAGAGATTGTTTCGGTCGTTTCTCTTCCTCGCAATGATGTCATTGCGAGTGGTCCCGCTGAAGCGGAGTCACGTGGCAATCTCATCCCTCACGACCTATCTCTAACGGGGACTGACCAAATAGGTCTGAAACAAAATAACCCCCGCCCCGATGTTACATCTGGACGGGGCTATTTTTTACCAATAAAACCACCATTTTCGGCTATCTCCTCTTTTCTAACCCCTTATTTCTCAACCCCTTACGCCGGCAGGGGGGGAGGTACCCCCTACCCCTCATTCCCATACTCCATACCCTAATAATATATGGGCGCCGAGTTGGCATTAGATGGGGGCTAAGCTGGCATTACATGGGCGCCGAGTTGGCATTAGATGGGGGCTAAGCTGGCATTACATGGGCGCCGAGTTGGCATTAGATGGGGGCTAATCTGGCATTACATGGA